>NZ_JBSFWJ010000017.1:0-105887 GCF_053592695.1 Saccharopolyspora sp. NPDC002578
CCTCAGCGTTCTTCTCGCTGCGGGATCTTTTTCCCAAGTGGCTCCGCCACGAGGGAAAAAGCTGTCCTCGCGAGAAGAACGCTGAGAACCCGCGGCGGTGCCGGTGGGCATGGTGGTCGCTGCTCAGCGGCTTCGCCGCTGACAAGACGAATGATCAAGAGCGCTGCTCACCTGGACTGCAGGTTGAGGCTGGTGTGAAGTAGACCAGGGCCGGCCGCACGGGGGGCGTCACGGCCGGCGCCTGGGGTTGCGATCGCCGGTGGCGCGATACCGGCGAGCAGCAACTCACCCAGTTTGACGCGCGTGCACGCCTGGTGGATGCCACTTGGTCAAGAACTACGCCCGAAAGGGTGGGAGCGGCTGGTGTTCGGCGGTCCGCGCTGCACCGAATGCTCGGCCGGAGTGCGAAGTTCGGCCCGATACGGCGATTTGTCGACATGGCGACATGTGCGCTCGCCGACAGATCGACGGGTCGACCTGTCGGCGAGCGGTCCTCATGCCTCGCGCGCGTCGCGCTCGGCGATCAACCGCGCGTAGCGCGTGCCCCCGGCCAGCAGGATGAGCCCGGCCGCGAGGAACACCAGCACCCGCACCAGCCCGGACAACGCCGCCAGGTCGAACACCAGCAGCTTCGCCAGCGCCACCCCCACCAGCACGAACCCGGCGACGCGCGCGGGCACCGAGTGGATGCCGCGCAGCAGCGACAGGAACGCCAGCACCATCCAGGACACGGTGATCAGGGCGTGGCCCGCGAGGAAACCGGTGCGGTCCGGCGCGACCAGCAGGCTCAGCGTCAGGACCGCACCGCCCCCGCCGTAGAGCAGGCCGGCCGCGGCGGGCAGCACGGCCCGCGGGGTGCGCGCCAGCACGCCCAGCCCGATCGCGGACCAGGTGGTGGCGGTGGTGCTCGCCCCGATCAGCAGGAACGCCGCCAGCCCGGAGAGCATCGCCGAGATCCCGCCCGACGCGTACGGCTCGGCGGCGAACGCGAGGAACAGCGTCGGCGGCGCTGGCGAGACCAGCGCGATCAGCACCCCGGCCGCGCCGAACAGCGCTGCGCCCAGCAGCAGTCCCCGGCCGCGCAACCGGTGCGCGAGCAGCGCCAGCAGCAGCGCTTCCACCAGCAGGCTCAGCGAACGGCCCGAACCACCGGCCACCAGCAGCGTCGCCTGGAAGGCGGTGGCCGCGCCGACGCCCCCGGCCACGACGCCGAGCGCGGCGGGCAGGCCGCCCGCGCGGCCCGCGCACCAGACGGCGGAATACAGCGCGGCGACCAGCGCCAGGACTCCCAGCGCGGCGAAGCGGTCCAGCATCGGCGCGGCCAGCAGCGTCGGGGTCGCGGCGGTGATCAGCAGCGCGATCGCGAGCGGGTCGCGGGGACGGCGGCGCGCGGTGATCACGGCGAGCGCGAGACCGGTGGCGGTGACCGCGAGCGCGGCGCACGCCGCGGGCCACGGCGCTCCCGTGACCAGCGCGTGCCCGTCGCCCACGAGGGCGGCGATGATCGCCGGGACGGCGGAGGCCGCGGTGAGCCCGCGCCAGGACCGGCGCACCTGCACCGGCGTCGCGGCGATCTTCAGCACGACAAGGAACGCGGTCAGCAGCGCGGTGGCGGCGGGTTCGCGCAGGACCGGGCCGAACAGCAGCGGCGCGCACAGCGCGCAGCCGAGCACCACGCCGACCGCCAGCGCCTGCGACCGCCAGCGGTCGGCGAGCCACAACCCGAGCGCGCCCAGCACCAGCGCGGTCGCGAGCCCGGCCGGGGCGGGCAGGAAGCCGTAGAGCGCGGTCGCCGCGAGCACGTCCAGGTACAGCACGGCGATCCCGGTGGCGGCCAGCGCGAAGGCACCGGCGACGGCCGAGCGGTGCCGGACCCGGAACGCGCTGCCGAGCAGCACCGCGCCGAGCGCGGCACCACCGGCGACCCGTCCGAGCGGGCCGATCCACCCGTTCTGCACCGCCATCACCATCAGCAGCACGACCCCGAGCAGGGTGATCGCGGCGCCGGACCAGGCGAGCACGCGGGTGCCTTGCCGGGACGTCCAGTTCGCGAGCCGGTCCAGCATCGGTGGTTTCGGCGGGAACAGCGGCGGCGCGGGTGGCATCGCGGGGCCGGGCGGCGGTGCCTGCTCGCCACCGCCGACGGGCCGGTTCAGCCAGGTCAGGAGGCCGTCGGGCGGCGGCCCGGGGTACGCGGCCGCCGCGTGCTGCGGGAACGCGCGCTGTGCGGCGAGATGTTCAGAGCCGGGCGCGCGCGGGTGCGGTGCGGTGCCGGGCAGGGCGTGCGCGGCCTGCGGCGCGACCGCCGCACCGCCGTCCTGGTGCGCGCGGTCCTGCTGGGCGGGAACGGGCCCCGAATACGGGGCAGCCCCGGCCGCTTGCGCGGCCGGGGTCTGCGTCGGTTCTGCGAAACTGGTGTCGACGGGCTCGCCGGGGATCGGTGCCGATCCGGTGCGGATCGTCGCCTCCGGGAGCGGGAGCGGGAGCGGGATCCGGTCCGGGACGGCCGGTCGCGTCCGTCTGCTCCCCGGCGCCGGGCCGGGTGGTGCTGGTCGGTCGGGTGGTGCGGCGGCGGGGCCGCCGTTGCTGGTGCTGCGTTCCCCAGTGATCACGGTGTCACCCTCGGTGTTCGTCGTGTCTTCCCCAGTGGTTGTTGCGCGCTCCGCGTTCGGCCCGCGAAGCTGCTCCCCGAGCACGCCGAGCTCAGTGCCCAGTTCCGCGAACATCACGGCGATCCGGTCGATCGGATCGGCGAGCTTGTCGAGGTCGGAAGCGGGGCCTGCGATCGTGCGTGCTGTGCGCTGTGTTGCCATGAGCACACTCTGTCGGCCCAAGGGGTCCGGCGGGATCCGTATGGCTACTCATCGGTTACTCATCGGTTAGTGGAATCGCTGGTCCGTACGGGTACGTACCGGATCGCGATTTCACCTGACGTGCCCGTTCAGGCGGTGCGTTTCCAGGCCGATCGGATGAGCGGTGCCTACGATCGAGGAGAGGCCGCAAGAGAAGGGTATGGTCTAGACCATGTCGCTGTTCACTGGTGTCGGAGTGAGTTCCGGCCGAGCATCCGGCCCGGTCGCCAGGGTCGCCGAACCCCTACCCGAACCGGCCGCGGCCCCCGCGCCCGCCGACGCCGCAGCGGAGGCGCGCCGCATCCGCCCGGCCGCCGAAGCCGTCGCGAACCGGCTGTTCGAGCGCGCGGGAGCCGTCGGCGGTGAGGCCAAGGCCGTCCTGGAGACCACGGCCGCCATGGCGCTGGATCCGGCGCTGCTGTCCCAAGCCGAGCAACTCGTCACGAACAACGCGCTGCCCGCTCCGCGCGCGGTCCACGAGGCCGCGAACGGCTTCGCCGACGCGCTGCGCAACGCGGGCGGCTACCTCGCCGAACGCGTCCGCGACATCCACGACGTGCGGGACCGGGTGATCGCCGAGCTGCTCGGCGCGACCCCGCCCGGCGTCCCCGACCTGGACCGGCCGAGCGTGCTGATCGCCCGCGACCTCGCGCCCGCCGACACCGCGGACCTCGACCCGCGGCTGGTGCTCGCGCTCGTCACCGAAGAAGGCGGGCCGACCAGCCACACCGCGATCCTGGCGCGCGCGCTCGGCATCCCCGCCGTCGTCGCCGCGCGCGGCATCCTCGCCGCCGCACCCGTCGTCGGCGTCCTCGTCGACGGCGACACCGGCAGCGTCGAGACCTCCGGCGAGCCCGTGCGCACCCAGGCCGCCGAACGCGACGTGCGGATCGACTGGAACGGCGCCGGCGGCACCGCCGACGGGCACGCCGTGTCCGTGCTCGCCAACGTCGGCTCCGCCTCGGACGCGCGGCTGGCCGTGGACGCCGGGGCGCAGGGCGTCGGCCTGTTCCGCACCGAGTTCTGCTACCTCGGCGCCGACGAGGAACCGGACGTGCGCACCCAGCGCGCCGCCTACACCGAGGTGCTCGCCCCGTTCGCCGGTCGCCCCGTCGTCGTGCGCACCCTCGACGCGGGTGCCGACAAACCGCTGTCGTTCCTGGACATGGGCGCCGAACCGAACCCGGCGCTCGGGGTGCGCGGGCTGCGGGTGTGCTTCGAACGCCCCGGCGTGCTCGACCGGCAGCTGGAGGCCATCGCCGGTGCCGAGCAGGACTCCGGCGCGACGGTGTCGGTGATGGCCCCGATGGTCGCCACCGCGGACGAGGCGGCGTGGTTCGCCGACCGGGTCCGCGCCGCCGGGCTCGGCCGGGCGGGCGCGATGATCGAGGTCCCGGCGGCGGCGCTGACCGCCGACGAGCTGCTCGACGCCGTCGACTTCGTCAGCGTCGGCACCAACGACCTCGCGCAGTACGTGTTCGCCGCCGACCGCATGTCGGGCGCGCTGGCCGGGCTCAACGACCCGTGGCAGCCCGCGCTGCTGCGGCTGGTGGCGCTGATCGGGCAGGCCGGGCACCGCCTCGGCAAGCCCGTCGGCGTCTGCGGCGAGGCGGCCTCGGACCCGCTGCTGGCGGGAGTGCTCGCCGGGCTGGGCGTCAGCAGCCTGTCGATGGCCGCCGCCGCCGTTCCCGCCGTCGGCTCGGCACTGGCGTCGCACACGCTCGTCGACTACCAGAAGGCGGCGGAAGAGGCCAAGAACGCCCCCAACGCGGCGCGAGCCCGGGAATCCGCCTTCGCCACCCTCCAGTGAGGCGCCGCCGAGCGGTGACCGCCCGACCGGGCCTCCCGCGCGACCGGGGATGAGGTGCCGAGCACCTCACCCCCGGTCACCGGCTGCGTCCCGGCGGGGCAGTACCGGGACGCGGCGGACGGCGAGCTCCATCCCCAGCGGAGCCCGTCGTCCGCGGATGCCGCGAGGCACCCGCGTCAGGCCCGGACGTGGTCGCCGAGCATCGGCCGCACCAGCTCCCGCAGGCGCCGGGACGGTTCGATGCCCAGCTCCCGGTCCAGCAGCTGCTCGTAGCGCCGGTAGTGGCGCAGCGCCTGCGCCGGGTTCGACTGCTTGAGCAGCACCTCCACCACCGCGCAGTGCGCGGTCTCGCGGAACGGTTCGACGACGGTCGCCGCCTGCGCGACCTCCAGCGCCGTCGCCAGCTGGCTGGACTGCACCAGCCGCTCCGCGGCGATCTCCAGCGCGTGCACCTGGAGCTGCTGGAGCCGTTCCCGCTCGGCCAGCACCCAGTCCTCGTACCAACCCGGCAGCAGCGGGTCCTGCTTGGCCAAGGTGTGCCCGATCGCGGCCCAGTCCGCGATCGGCTCCACCGGGTCCTCTCGCAGCAGCCGCTCCCCCGTGGACGTCAGCTCGTGCACGTCCACCGAGAGCTGGCCGCCCAGTTCGACCTCCGCGCCGTTGCCGACGATGGCTCCCGGCACCCGCCTGCGCACCCGCCACAGCGTGGTCCGCAGGTTCGCCAGCGCGCTCTGGTCGTCGTTGGCCGGCCACAGCGTTCCGGCGACGAGGTCCCGCTGCGTGCGCCCGCGCAGCGCCAGCAGCGCCAGCAGCCGCTGCCCGTTGCTGGAGACGGGCACCCCGACGCCGTCGCAGTGCAGCGACCACCCGCCGAGCAGTGCCAGCCGCAACCGCTCCCCGGCGTGCGGCCGTGGGAGCGGGATCGGGCGCGCAGGTCCCTCGCTCATGGTTCCCCCTTCGTCCGGCAAAGACCGGCCGCACCCGAGGCGCGGCCCGTCACCGGTGGCGTCGCAGGCGTGACGGCGTGCCGTTACAGGCCTACGCACCGTGACAGATCCGCAGGTCACGAGGTGCGGAGGCCGAATCGGTTGCGGGTGACCGGGGCGCGGTGGCGCGGCACGTGCCGGGGGTGCTTGCGGCGGTACCACTGGCCGATCTTGCCCCCGATGCGGATGGCGAACGCGATGCCGCCCATCCACGGCAGCAGCAGCACGAACAGCGACAGGACGGCCACCACCCCGGTGAGCACGTGGCCCTGCGCGAATCCGTCGAGACCCCAGAGCCAGAACTCGTGCCCGCGTTCCAGCGCCGTGCCCAAGTAGCGGGGGATCCGCACGAACAGCGTCAGCAACGACAGGAACAGCACCGGCACCACGATCGCCACCCAGCAGGTGACCAGCAGCCGGACCTGGGGGCGCAGACCGGCGCCGACCTGCTCCCCCGGCTGCTGCTTGCCGAGCAGCTTGCGCACGAACGGCCGCACGTGCGCGAACAGGTTCGGCACCCCCACCAGGTCGCCGAGGATGTAGTAGCCGTCCAGCCGGATCAGCGGCAGCAGCTGCTGGAGCATCTGCATGTGGCTGAGCACGATGAACACCGCCAGCGGTGCGAAACCCGTCGCCCAGAACAACCCGGCCATGCCGATGATGTAGATCGCGTTGAAGTACAGGCCGCCCAGGTCGGTGCGCAACCGGCCGGCCCGGTCGAGCCGGTAGGCGTCGGTGACGTTGGTGTAGAACGCCGGGAAGATCAGCAGGATGCCGAAGCCGATCGCGCCGGGCCTGCCGCCGCCGTAGTGGCACCCGGCGGCGTGCCCGCTCTCGTGGAACAGGGTGGACGTGACGATCAGCAGGATCAGCACGAGCACGTGCGCCGGGTCGCCCACGGACGCGTGGAACGCCGCGTCCAGCGAACCGGAGGCCACCAGCGCCACGTCCGCCACGACCATCGCGCACAGCACGGTGACCACGATGACCGGCTGGAACAGCGGGGCCAGCACGGCGGCCAGCACGCGCACCACGCCCGCGGGCAGCAGCACGCCGCGCATCGCCAGCGAGATCAGCGGGTCCGCCTTCGGCGCCTCCGCCACCGGTTCGTCCAGCTCCGCCACGCCCAGCTTGTGCAGCTTGTCGCCGATCAGGAAACCCACCCCGGCCGCGGAGATCTCCGAGCCGCAGGCCGCGGTGACCCGCTCGGCGATCTCGCGCAGGTCCCGGTGCCCGTCGATCTGCGAGGCGACCAGGTGCAGGAGCTCGGACACCAGGATCATCTGCCCGTCGGCGCGGGCGATGAGGAACCGCGGATCGGTGTACCCGGCGCCTTCGTACCGGCCGCACAACGAGACGCCGTCCGCGAGCTGCGGAACGGAGCGCTCGTCCACCTCGGCGATCTGGGCGGGGTCTCCGGCGGTGGTGGCCACCGGCGCGACCTCCGCGCCGGTGCGGTCCGCGTCCGGCCGCTCGGGTGCGGCGCCTTGCGCGGGCACGACGGGCAGGGCGGGCTCGGTGGGAAGGTCGGGCTCGGCGGGTGCCGCCCGCCCTACCTGGGTCGCTTCTGACATGGTTCCCCTCCAGGAAAACCGGCCGGGGACGGAAGAGTTCCCGTCCCCGGCCGGCCGGCACGTCCGATATCCGCTTTTACTTTCCGTATCCGTACTGGTTGGCCAGCGCGAGTGCGTCGCCGCCGACGGCGGTCGCGACGGCGATGTTCACCGGCACGTTGACGTTGACGTTGACGAGGCCGCCCAGGGCCTCCCGGGCGGGCAGCAGCTCGGCCGGTTGCGCGGCCAGCTCCAAGCGGTCCATTCATCCTCCTCAGTGGTGTCCGGCCGCGCGCCACTGGTTTTCAACGGCGCACGGCCGGGAACTCGGTCAGGACAGGTCAGTCCTGGCTGAGGTCGACGTGCTGGTTGGCGGTGGCCCCGGCGTCGCCGCCCAGGGCGACGGCGGTGGCGGTGTTCTGCGCGGCCACCAGGCCGAAGTACTCGTTGACGTTGAAGCCGCCCAGCGCTTCGCGCTTCGGCAGCAGCTCGGCGGAGACTTGCAGCTCGGAGATCTCGAACTTCACGATGCGCTCCTACGAAGTAGAGATGGTGAGAACAGGTCGCGGCGCCAACGCCGCGGGAAAGGTGCCTCGGGGCAGGGGCCCCGAGGTCACCCCACGGCCCTGACCACGGAGTCCGTGGTCACTGACCAGGTCAGCCCTGGTCGAGGTCGATGTCCTGGTGGGCGGTCGCGCCGGCGTCCCCGCCGATGCCGACGGCGGTGGCGTTGTTCTCCGCGGCCACCACGGCGAAGTACTCGTTGAAGTTGAAGCCGCCCAGGGCCTCGCGCTTCGGCAGCAGCTCGGCGGACACTTCCAGCTCGGAGATCTCGAAAACGCTCACGGTCGTACTCCTCATCGAGTTGACGAACTTTTCGAACGGCGGCGTTGTTCGCCGCTGCCGCGAAGTACGCCAGACCCGGCGTCACCGGCCCGTCACCTGGCCGTCACGGTGCGCGGTCGGCACTCGCGTGGGCTACCGGCAGGGCGCGTTCGGTCACCTGCGGTGAAACGTGCTGGTGCGCAGGGGAAATCGCGGGGCTCGGCCGGGAACGACAAGACCCGGCGACCGTCGTGGTCGCCGGGTCGGGTGAATCGGGCGGGATCTTGCGGAAGGACCGCCGGTCAGTCCTGAGCGGCCTCGCCGTCCGCGTCCAGGCCGTGCTCGATGGCGTAGCGCGCCAGCTCGACGCGGTTGTGCAGCTGCAGCTTGCGCAGCGTGGACTGCACGTGGTTCTCCACCGTCCGGTGCGAGATGACCAGCTTGTTCGCGATCTGCCGTGCGGTGAGGCCCTTCGCGACCTGGCGCAGCACCTCGGTCTCCCGGTCGGTGAGCTGCGGCGCCTGCGACTCCGCGCCCGGTGAGATCGCCATCCGCCGGTACTCGCCCAGCACCAGCCCGGCGAGGCCCGCGGTGAACACGGCGTCCCCGGCTGCGGTGCGGCGCACGGCGTCCACCAGCTCGTCCACCGATGCGGACTTGACCAGGTAGCCGGAGGCGCCCGCCTTCACCGCCTCCAGCACGTCGCTGTGCTCGCCGCTGGCCGACAGCACCAGCACCCGCGTGCCGGGGATCTCCTGGGTGATCTGCCGCGAGGCGTCCACCCCGGAGGTGTCGCCGAGGTTGAGGTCCATCAGCACCACGTCGGGCCGCACGGTCCGCGCGATGCGCAGCGCGGACACCGCGTCCCCGCTGGTGGCGCGGATCTCGAAGCCGCGTTCGGCGAGATCCCGCGACACCCCGTCGCGCCACATCGGGTGGTCGTCGACCACCATCACCGACACGTGCGGCTCGGTCATCCTTCTCCTCCTCCGCGCGGTGCCGGGTCGGCTCGCCGGTCCTCCGGGGCCGTCGGTTCGGATCCCGGCGATGGGTCGGGCTGCGGGTCCGCGGTGCCTTGGGCGGCCGGTGCCGTCCGCCGGGTGAACATCCGCTTCGCCGCCGTTCTCGTCCGCCCGCTCGCCGCCCGGTCGGGCGGCGTGTTCGGGTGCGGTAACCGGATCTCCCACTCGGTGCCCTCTCCCGGCGTGGTGTCCAGGGAGATGGTGCCGCCGAGGTGGTCGACCCGGCCGCGGATGGATTGGGCCACGCCCATGCGCCCCTCCGCCGCCGCTTCGTCCAGCCTGCCTTCGGCGATGCCCGGTCCGTCGTCCCGGACACTGATCACGATCTCGTTCGGCAGCTCTTCGAGCAAGACCCATGCGCGGGCATCCGGTCCCGCGTGCCGGTCCACGTTCTCCACCGCTTCCCGCACGATCGAGAGCACGTCGGATCCGACCTGCTCCGGCAACCGGACCTCGGTGGCGGGGACGGACACCTGGACCTTGCCGGTGCGCAGCACCTGGAGGCGCGCGACCAGGTCGATCTCGCCGCCCGGATCGTGGTCCGGCGGCCCGGCCGCCACCAGCGACCGCAGCGCGATCTCCTGCTCCCCGGCGAGCCGGGCGAGTTCGGCGGCCTCGCCGCCCATCTCGACGCCGCGGTTGCGCACCCGGGCCAGCACCTGCAGCACGCTGTCGTGGATGGAGCGGGCGAGCCGTTCCCGCTCGGCGGTCGCCGCTTCGGCGCGCAACGCCTGGCTGAGCCGTTCGGTGGAGCGGCGGGCGGTGTCGGCGGCCAGGCCGAACAGCAGGCCGCAGCCGATGAGCAGCACCGCGTCCTGGAACATCAGCGGTTCGACGCTGTCCCGGATCAGGAAGTTGATCAGCGCCGAGACCGCGCCGGACACGCCACCGCCGAGCCAGCCCCACTGCACCGCCGCCAGCGTCACCATCGACGGCTGCCACATGGTCGTCACCGAGGGGATGAGCGCGTTCATCTGCTCCTCGGTCATGATCAGCTCGTTGCCGAGGAACAGCGCGGAGATCAGCACCTGGTCGGCGAGCACCAGCGCGTTCGTCCGGCCCTCCCGGTGCCGGAACCGCCACACGGTGAACGCGGTCCAGCCGATCATGATCACGAGTTCGAGGGCCGCCAGCGCCGGTCGCGCGTAGTGCGGGAGCTGCATCCCGAACCACACGATCGCGTAAACGAGCCCGACGGAGCGGAAGAAGTTGTGCGCGCGCCACAACGGCGAGCGTCCATCGGCGACGCGAGGGCGTTGTGGTGGCGTGGACTTCGGCATGGCCACGGTTGCTCCTTCCCGATCGACCATCCTGCCGTATCGATCGAGTTCCGTGGCCCGATCATCGATCAACACGCTCAGTGTTTGTCGTCACCGACAGGGATTACACGAATGGAGCCAAGAGCCGGGTTTCCGGGCAAGATCAGGCTATGCCAGGCTCAGGAGAAGTAACCCGATCCGGTAGTTGGCTGAAGTACTACACCGCCATTCGCGCGCATTCCGAATGCCATCGGATCATGGCCCGCTCGCCCGTCCAGGCGAGGAAGAGACGTGAGGAATCATGGCGCCGTGGCCCTTGTGGCGGCTCCGGGCACCAGCACTCGTCTACGTGCTGCTCATCCAAGCCGTGGCCTTCGGACTGGTCGTCCTGGTGCTGTCGCTGAATTCGCCGCCCACGCTCGAGGAGTGGTTCCGGTTCGCGATGCTCGGCGGCACCGCCGCCGCGGTCATCGTCGCCACCTCCGTGTCCATCCACCTGCGCAGCGGCATCCGGCGCGACCCGTGGACGGTGCACATCGCCTACCTGGCGGCGGGCGGCCTCGCCCTGCCGCCGAACCTGCTGTTCCTGTTGCTGCTGGGGCCCGCGCTGCACGGCGTGCTGGAGGCCCGGCCCGATCCGCACCGCTGGTTGTTCGTGACGGCGGCGACGACGCTGGCGGTGTTCGCCGGCCGCGGCATCGTCGGCTGGCACGACCCCGAGTGGAACCCGCTGCTGGTGCTGCTCGGCGGCGTCGCGCTGCTGCTGGTGCGGGCGCTGGTGGTGGCCGTCGGCCTGCGGTTGCGCGAGCCCGCCGCCGCGCGCGAGGACGTGTTCGGGGACATGTTCGGGGAACCGATCGACGTGCTGCTGGGCATCGTGGCCGCGAGCTTCGGCGGGGTGCTGGGCATGGCGATGCTGCGCGAGCCGACCGTCGCCGTGCTGGGCGGGCCGGTGCTGGCGCTGCTGGACCTGGCGGGTCAGCTGCCGCACTGGCGGCGGTCGGCGCAGCGCGACGGCAAGACGGGACTGGCGAACGCGCTGCACTGGGACCGGGTCGCCCGCGTGGAGCTGCGGCGGGCCCGCTCGCGCCAGCGCGGCGCGGTGGTGCTGCTGCTGGACCTCGACCACTTCAAGCGCGTCAACGACGAGGTGGGGCACCTGGCGGGCGACGCGGTGCTGGCCGCGGTCGGGGTGATGCTGCGCGACAGCGTGCGCAAGGAGGACCTGGTGGGCAGGTTCGGCGGCGAGGAGTTCGTCGTGCTGCTCCCGAACGCCTACCTGGAAGTGGCGCACGCCGTGGCGGAGCGGGTGCGGCTGTCGACCGCGGCGCTGTCCGTGCCCACCCACGACACCTTGGGCGCGCCGCGCGAACTCGGCGGCTTGACGGTGAGCATCGGCGTGGCCACCACGACGCGATTCGGCTACGAATTGCCCGACCTGCTGGTGGCGGCGGATGCCGCGCTGCTGACGGCGAAAGCCTCCGGGCGCAATGCGGTCATGTTCGCTTGAGTTCGAGATTCTCGGCGAACGGACATTCTCACGAGTGGAATGCACGGTCGTTGAAACAGTTCGAGTCCGGGTCGAGAGGGCATCCGCCTTTTCGACCCGGACTCGTTTCGAATGTGGGGGTTATTCGACCGCGGTCGAACCGGAACCCGAATCGGTCCGGCCGGAGTCCTCGCCGGAGTCCGCCCCCGGCTTCGCCGGCGCCTCGGCTCCGGAGTCGTCGCCGGAGTCCCGCGGTGGCTCCGCCTCGTGCGGATCGTTCGGATCGACCGGGGTCTGCGCCCCCTCCCCCGCGGCCAGCGAGCGGATCGCCGAGTTCAGCACCGCGACCATCGGCACCGCCAGCAGCGCACCGACGATGCCCGCGAGCACCACGCCCGCGCTGATCGCCAGCACAACCGCCAGCGCGTGCACCTGCACCGCGCGGCCCAGCAGCAGCGGCTGCAGCACGTTGCCCTCGATCTGCTGCACCAGCAGCACCACGAGCACGACCAGCAGCGCGTCCACCGGCCCGTTCGTGACCAGCGCGATCAGCACCGCGACCGAACCGGAGGCGACCGCACCGACGATCGGTACGAACCCGCCGAGGAACACCAGCGCCGCCAGCGGCAGCGCCAGCGGAACGCCGATGATCGCCAGGCCGATCCCGATGCCCACCGCGTCCGCGACGGCCACCAGCGTGGTCGCCCGCACGTAGCCGACCAGCGAGGCGAACCCGCGCACACCGGCGGTGTCGACCCGGTCCCGCACGTGGGACGGCACCAGCCCGAGCATGAACAGCCACACCCGGCGGCCGTCGTGCAGGAAGAAGATCAAGGTGAACAGCGCCAGCACGAGGCCGGTGAGGAAGTTGCCGAAGGTGGAGGCCGTGGACAGCGCCCCGCTGGTCAGCGCGGCCTGGTTCTCCTCCAGCCACTTCGCGGCCTGCCCGAGGTACTGGTCGATCTGCTCCTCGCGCAGGTGCAGCGGCCCCGACAGCAGCCAGCCCCGGATCTGCCCGAGGCTGCGCAGGATCTGCCGCTGCAGTTCGGGGAAGCCGTTGACGAACGCGTTGATCACGAAGGTGAGCACGCCGCCGACCAGCGCCAGCCCGCCGACGAGCACCACGGCGGTCGAGATCGCCCTCGGCACCCGCAGCCGCGCCAGCCAGGACACGGCGGGCGCCAGCAGCGCCGCCAGCAGCAGTGCGATGGCCACCGGGATGACCACTACGTTGAGCCTGCCGACGGCCTCGCTGAGCACGTACAACATGCCGAGCACCACCAGCAGGCGCCAGCACACGGCTGCGGTGACCCGCAGGACCAGCGGTACGTGGGTGGCGGCGTCGTCCGGCGCGGTGATCTTCGGATTGCTCACCAGGCCACCGTAACCGCGTCGGAGCACGCTCAGGTGAGGTCGGGCCGATCTCGTGGGCACGGCGCGACGGCCGCCTGTCACCCGATCCGGGAGTGTTCGGCGAGATCACTACCTCTGCGGCGCGGCTGCTGACAGAGTGCCCGTCGGCAGTGGACGTCGATCAAGCCGCCGAACGGCTCAATTCCACCGTTCGAACGGCCGATCTCCGCGCCGAATGCATCCGCGACGGAAAGTGGAGCCGGGCCAGCAGATGTCGGACAGCCTCCGGAGAGCAGGCGGTGGTCGCGGTTGGCGGCTGCTCGCCCGAACTCTGGTCGTGGCGGGAGCCGCCGCGGCGGGGACGTCGGCGGGCTGGTTCGCCGGGCACGCCGGAGCTGACCCCGCGGTGCTCGACCTGCCCGGACCGGTGCTCGCCGCCGCGGACGACTCCGCGGGTGAGCGTGCTGCCGAGGACCGGCCGGAACCGTCCGGTTCGTCGCCGCTCCAGCGCCCCGTCGGCACCGTCGTGCACCACATCACCGAACCGCTGACCCGCGCTGCCGCGCCGGAGCCCGCCGAGGACGAGGAAGTTCCGGACGGCACCGGCTCCGCCGGCGACGGCGGAGCGGCCGGGAGCGCGCCGGGTCAGTCCGAAGTGGACACCGGGAGTCCGGAGTCCGCGGACCCCGGCCGGTTCTCGCTCGACTCCCTCGCGCCGCAGCGCCTCGTCGGCCGGGTGGCCGAGGCCGAACCCGTGACGACCGTGGTGCACGGCGCCGGTTCGCTGCTGGAACCGGTGCGCGGCGCGCTCGTCGCGGAACCTGGCGGCGAACGCCCCGGCCCGCCGCTGGGCGGGCTGACCCGGCCGGTGGCGCACGGACTGCACCAGCTGACGAGTCCACTGTGGAACCGACCGGCCCCGGAGCCGCCCGCGACCGCACCCCAGGTGCCCGTCGACGCCGCTCCCGCCGCCGAGCTCCCGCCCGCACCGCAGGACGCACCTGCCGCGCGAGCGATCGCGCACCCGGCCGCGCCCGCGGCCGCCACGACCGCCGCGTTCACCGCCGACGACACCGGCGGTCCCGCAGCCGCGCCCGCCGCGCCGCGCCAGGACCGGCCGTGGACGCCGGGCAAAGCGGCCACCCCGCCGCTGCCCCCGGGCGGATCCACCGGGCACGCGGGCGACGGCTCCGGCGGCCCCGGCGGAGTCGGGCTGACCTGGCCGATGGCGGACGCCGCCGCGCACCTCGCGGCCCTCCGCTCGCTCGACCGGACCGCGATCGCCGCGCCCGGCAGCGCCTTCGCCGCCTCGCCCGGCGCCACCCCCGACTGATCCGCGGCGTGCGGCGCGCGTGCGCCGCAGACGACCGCACGTTGCCCCCGAGCCGCCGCGACCCCTGGTCGACATCCGATGACGGCGCGCCTCGAACCATTGCTCTTCCCGCTCGCGCGGGGGAAATATCCGAAGGAGACCGCATGCAGACTTGGGCGAAGCGAGGCGTTCGTGCCGCGCTGGTCACCGGTGGTGTGCTGGCCGTGGGAACGACCATGGCCGCAGCCGAAGGCACCGGCCCGTCCCGGCCTTCCGGAAACGGGAACCACGGCAGCCTGGGCACCCGATACGATCAGTCGCCAGCAGATCCGGGACGGGGAGATTCCGTGTTGCCCGCGTTCGACGCCGACGACGCCACTCGGCCGCACCTGGGACGAGCGTTCCCGGCGCACCGCGACGCGGACGCCGGGCGCTACCGGGCGCTGGTCCTGACCGGGAAGATCGACCCGGTGCGGGACCTGCTGCCCGCCGTCGAGCACGACATGACCCAGGAGATCCCGGTCCTGCGCGACCTGGACCGGCACGCCCCGCGGCACCCGGACATGCAGCTCGCCGGCTGGGTCGGCGACCCGGCCACCGCGCGCCCCGCGCCGAGCGACGGGCGGCACAGCCTGCGGTTCGGCAACACCGAGACGTCGCGGCACACGATGCGCACCCCGTCCGAGGGCTTCCACCGCTCGCTGAGCTGGGCCGGTCCGATCGGCGGCATCATCCGCAACGGCCACGGACACCCCGCCGAGGCGCAGGTGCCCGAGGTGACCGGCGAACTGATCACCCCGCTGGCGGACCCGGCCACGGTCGACCCCGAGGACGGCATCGTCGCCCTGTGGCACGGCGCCCTCGGCAACGGCGAAGCGGGACGCGCGACGTCCGACGCGGCCGAACCCGCCGCGACCGGCACCGGCCTGCTCGACTCCGCGGACGTCGACCTCACCTCCGGTGAGCTGCCCGGCCCGGTCACCCGGCTGCACCAGGTGCCGCCGTCGCTGCTCGCCGTCGCCCTCGCCGACGCCCCGCACGTCCCGGCCGCCCGCGCGGAGACCGTGGCGCTGCAGGTGCCCGGTGAGCACCAGGACTTCCCCGACGTGCCGCCCGCGCTGGCCGAACCGCTCGTGCTCGACGGGCCCGCGCCGCGCGACGGCGCCGACCCCGGCCTGCACGCGCCGCTGCCCGTCCTCGGCCAGCTCTCCGCGTTCGGTGGCGGTCAGCTCAGCGGCCCGACCCTCGGGCGGCTGACCGACGCGCTCGGCGAAGTGGGCCCGCGTGCCGACGACCGGCCCACGGTGTCGTTCCTCGCCGCGATCCCCCGGTTCAGCACCACGCCGGAGGACGTGCCGGTGCGCGTGGAGGTCCTCGACGAGCTCGACGCCGCCACCCCCGAGAGCCGGCGGATCCTCAGCCACCCGCTGCCGCCCGAGCCGCGGGCCGCCGCCGAACCGGCGGGCGTGGAACTGCCGGTCCTCGGCGAGCTGCCCTCGATCAGCGCGGCCCAGGGGCACACGGTCCCGATCCCCGGCATCGGCGCGCAGCGCGCCTCCGACGACACCGTCGAGTTCCAGCGCATCTGACGCACCAGCGCACCGAAACGGCCGCCGGACCACATCAGGTCCGGCGGCCGTTTCGCGTGCCGTGCGGGGTTCTCCGCCCGATCAGGCGGGGGCGGAGACCTGCGGCTCGTCCGGTTCGGGGGTCCGGCTCGCGAGCCGGTGCGAGCGCCACAGGCCGTAGGCGTAGTAGGCCAGCAGCGCCAGCCCGAAGTACACGTAGGCGTTGCCCACCAGGTGTTCCAGCACGTTCCAGCGCAGTTCCCGGCCCTTGCCCTGCGGCACCTTCCACATCGGCCCGAGGGTGAAGAACGACGCGGCCAGCCCGGACATCATCAGCAGGCCCCAGTCCTGGCGGCGCACCGCGGCCCCCGCCAGCAGCACCAGGCCGGGAATCGCCCACACCCAGTGGTGCGACCAGGAGATCGGCGAGATCATCAGCGACAGCAGCCCGTTGAGGGTCATCGCCATCGGCAGGTCCCGCTGCCGCAGCGCGTGCACCATGGCCGCGACCGCCAGCGCCAGCACCAGCAGCGCCACCACCACGAACACCATCGACACGTTGCCGACGCCCAGCTTGGTCAGCACCGACCGCACCGACTGGTTTCCGGCGTAGACCGAGGCGTTGCCGGTGAAGGTGGGGCCGAACGACACGTTCCCGGTGGCCATCACCTCGTGCAGCCAGTACCGCCGGGTGCCCTCGAAGGCCAGCACCATGCCGATCAGCACCGTGCCGAGGAAGCCCGCGATCGCCGTCGCGATCGGCTTGAAGTCCTTGCGCAGCAGGAAGAACAGCAGGAACGCGGCCGGGGTCAGCTTGATCCCGGCCGCGATGCCGATCAGCAGTCCGCGCGGGTACGGCAGCTTGCGGCCGGGTTCGGTGCGCCACAGGCAGTCCACCGCGACCAGCGCCATCAGCACCAGGTTGATCTGCGCGTAGGTGAGGGTCTCCATGACGGGCTCGGACAGCGTCGCCAGCGGCAGCACCACGGCGGTCCACAGCACGACGCGGTCCCGCTGCCCGCGCAGGAAGGTCGACGCGTTGAACACCAGGTACAAGGTCGTCAGCAGCGCGACGTGCGAGATCAGCATGATGATCACGACGGCCGGGATCTTCGGGACCAGCCCGAGCGGGCTGAACAGGATCGCGGCGAACGGCGGGTAGATGAACGGCAGCTTCAGCCCCGACTCCGTCGCGGGCAGCGGGCCGTACATGTCCTTGCCCTGCAACCAGGCGCGGGCGCCCAACCGGTAGACCTCGCCGTCGATGTGGTCGTGCGGGCTGATCGTGGAGACCATGAGCACGGCGAGCAGCTCGGCGACGCCGATCGCGATCAGCAGCCTGCGGTGCTCGTGGGCCAGTGCTCGTATCAGGTCGCCGAAGGGTCGTCGCGTCGCGTCGTCCGGTCCGCTCACGGCCACGGGGGTTCACCGTCCTGGTCATCGATGCGGGGGTGCCGCCGATCTCGAGCGGCCCGCACCAGCGTAGAGGCAGCCGGTGATCGCACCGGAGCCCGGCGGAACCGGAACGGCTCGCAGGGCGGTCCGCAATCGAAGATCATCCGTCTTCTGGACGGCTCGTTTCCCGCATCGGGTGGTCCTTTTTGGTTGACCCGGGTAGTTGCTGACGCAGCGTTATTCGCGCTCGGTAAATACCACCATTACGGGTGGTAGTGATGCTCTTGAATTCGGACCTCTCCGCAGAGGAGAGTCCAGTGGACTGCTCCGTTTGGTGGGGAGGAGGGGCCGAATGAGTGTCCTCGACGTGACCGCACCGTCCCAGCTGCCGCCGATCTGGGACGAGCTGATCACCGGGCTTACCGTGGGCGTGCTGCTCACGGACGAGCGCGGCCAGGTGCTCGCCACCAACGACGTCGCCGCGGACCTCATGCAATTGACGAAGTCCGATCTGCTCACCGGCGCGCGTCCCAGCGGCTGGAAGGTGCGCGACGACACCGGTGCGGCGATGCCGGACTGGTCCGAGCTGGCCGGGCAGGTGCTGCGCGCCGGCTCACCGCTGTCCACCCCGATGGTCGTCGAACGGGGTGGGCATCCGACCCGGCTCTGGGCCGATTACCACGCGGTGCGGGCGCAGGGGAAGCGCCGCGTGCTGATCCTGCTGCAGGCAGTGCAGACCGACGTCGGGCACAGCCGCGGCCTGCTCGACCCGCTCACCGGGTTGCCCGGCCGCGCGCTGCTGCTGGACCGCCTGGAGCAGTCCCTGGTGCGGGCTCGCACCCGCGGCATGCTCACCACGCTGGTCCTGCTCGACGTGCACCGGCTCGCGGCGTTCAACACCGAGCACGGGTTCGCCCGCGGCGACGAACTGCTCGGCACCCTCGCGGGACGGCTCCGCCAAGGCATGTCCGACGAGCACACCGTCGCCCGCTACGGCGGCGACGAGTTCGCGCTCGTGGCCGACCACCCGCACGGCAACGGCGAGGCCATCGCCCAGCAGGCCCGCCGGATGGCGAGCTGGCCGATGCGCATCGGCTCCACCCGGATCCGCCCCAACCTCCGCGTCTCCTGGGTGACCACCAACGGCAACGCCACGGCCCACGCGGTCCTCTCCAGAGCAGAACAACAACTCCAGCACTGACCGGGCGAGCAAAGCGAAGCCTGCCTTGCGGCCGAAGGCCGTGCTTGTATGCGCGTCAGCGCATAGCCCACGTCGAAAAGCCCTCACCGGCGGGTTCTCAGGTGGTCTCTCGCGAGGACAGCTTTTCCCTCGTGACGGAGCCACTCGGGAAAAAGATCCCGCAGCGAGAGACCACCTGAGGTTCCGCTACCCGGACACCCGGGCAAAACGACCGCCGGAACTCACTCCCCGCGAATAAAAGACTCAACCGCTTCGTAGGCTTCGGAGTCGGAGTACTGCTCGGGCGGCGACTTCATGAAGTACGACGAAGCGGACAGGATCGGGCCACCGATCCCCCGGTCCTTCGCGATCTTCGCCGCCCGCAGCGCGTCGATGATGATCCCCGCCGAGTTCGGCGAGTCCCACACCTCCAGCTTGTACTCCAGGTTCAGCGGCACGTCGCCGAACGCGCGCCCCTCCAGCCGGATGTAGGCCCACTTGCGGTCGTCGAGCCACGGCACGTAGTCCGACGGACCGATGTGCACGTTGCGCTTGTCGAGGTCGCGCTGGACCTGCGAGGTGACCGACTGGGTCTTGGACTTCTTCTTCGACTCCAGCCGCTCCAGTTCCTTCATGTTGAGGAAGTCCATGTTGCCGCCGACGTTGAGCTGCATCGTGCGGTCCACGTGCACGCCGCGGTCTTCGAACAGCTTCGCGAGCACCCGGTGCGTGATGGTGGCGCCGACCTGGGACTTGATGTCGTCGCCGACGATCGGCACGCCGGCCTCGGTGAACTTCGCGGCCCATTCCGGGTCGGAGGCGATGAACACGGGCAGCGCGTTGACGAACGCGACTCCGGCGTCGAGCGCGGCCTGCGCGTAGAACTTGCCCGCCTCGTCGGAACCCACGGGCAGGTACGACACCAGCACGTCGACCTCGGCGTCGCGCAGCGCCTGCGCCACGTCGACCGGGGACTCGTCGGACTCGGTGATCGTCTCGCGGTAGAACTTGCCGAGGCCGTCGTGGGTGTGGCCGCGCTGCACGGGCACGCCCAGCGGCGGCACGTCGGCGATCTTGATGGTGTTGTTCTCGCTGGCGACGATGGCTTCGGAGAGGTCCCTGCCGACCTTCTTCGCGTCCACGTCGAACGCGGCCACGAACTGGACGTCGCGCACGTGGTACTCGCCGAACCGGACGTGCATGAGGCCGGGCACGCGGGCGTCCGGGTCGGCGTCGGCGTAGTACTGGACGCCCTGCACCAGGGATGCGGCGCAGTTGCCCACGCCGGCGATCGCCACTCGAACCGCGCCCTCGCGACGGTCTGTGCTCATGGCAGGGTCCTCCTTGTTGATCATGTGTAGTCCTTCTTCTCGCTCATCCGCGCTTGGAGACCGCCGACGTGCGCGCGGGTCGTGAGGGGAGAGCGACGACGTCGGCGTTCTCCCCTCGGCAAGCCGTTGACCGGTGCCGCGTGGTCACCGCGGGCTCCCGCCGCCCTCCGGTGACCGGCGCGCGCACCGGTCTCCCCTGCGACAACCGCCGGTCGGCGCGCGCTGTTCCCGGAAATCGGGGGCTGTTCGCCGGGATCGGCCGGAATCGTCCGATCCGTCCCGTGCCATCGGTCACGTTCGCCGAGCGGCGGGCGGTGCGCCGAGCTCCGCGCGGCTCGGGACCGGTCCGATTGGTCCCGAAACCTGCGCCGCTGCCGAGTTTCAAGATCAACCCGGCGTGCGGGCGCGGAGCGGGTGTCGGGTAGAACATCCTGCAGCGCGACACCCGGCGGTCGCGGCCGTCCGGAGGGCGTCGTCGCAGTTCGGGCCCGGTCGGCCGGGCGTGCTGCGGGATCTCGGGCATGGCGAGTTCGCGCACCCGCACCTCCCGCGCTCGAGCCGTCCCAGCCGTACTTGCCCGAGAAAGGAGTATATCTTCGGCCCTCCCCTGGTCATCCCAGGTCGAGACCAACCTCGCTGCTGACGACATCCCAGGTCACGCGACGGAAGCAGGCCCTGCCCCTAACGGCGCATGGAGCACCGGCATCGGACACGTACCCTGTTCCTCGTGCGGACCCAACGGCAAGTGGTGGATTACGCGTTGCAGCGCAGGTCGCTGCTCGCGCAGGTCCACGCTGGTCGAGTCGGGGTGACAGAGGTCTGCGATGCCAATCCGTACCTGCTGCGGGCGGCGAAGTACCACGGTCAGCCCAGCGAGGTCCCCTGCCCGGTCTGCCGCAAGGAACCCCTCACGCTGGTCTCGTGGATCTTCGGCGACGAGCTCAAGCACGCGTCGGGCTCCGCCCGAGGTCCTGACGAGCTGGAACGGTTGGCGGGCCTGTTCGCTGAGTTCACCGTGCATGTCGTCGAGGTTTGCCGCACATGCAGTTGGAACCACCTGGTGCAGTCATACGTCCTCGGAAACGGCGACTTGAACAATCGCCGCCCACGGCGCAAGACTGCGGCCGAGTGAACCGGCCGTGACCGCAAGAAGCACCGCCCCGCAGGATGCGGGGTTACCCCGACGTGAATGCATCACCTGGCGTCGCACGACGCCTGTCCTGGAGGCCAACTCGTGAACGACGAGCGTGACGACCCAGCTCGTGGCCGCCACTCCCGGCAGCCCGAAGGTCGCAACCCCGGTTCCCCCGACGACCGGGCCACGCCCCCCACGTCCCGGCAGCAGGCTCCGCGCTCGCAGGGGCCGCCGCCTTCGGGCGGCACGCCGCCGGGCGCTCGGCCGCCCGGACCGCAGAACCAGAACCCCGCGCCGCCCGGCGGTCAGCGACCCGGTGGGCAGCAGCAGCGCCCGCAGGGGCCGCCGCCCGGCGCGCCGCAGAACCCCCCGCCGGGGCGCGGCGCCGGGCAGCGGCCCGCGGGCCCACCGCCCGGCCAAGGTCAGGGCGGCGCCCAGCAGCGGCCGGGTGAGGGCACGCGCCAGCAGCCTCCGCCCGGACGGCCCCGCCAGGGCGGCGACCAGCCGCAGTGGCCCGGCGAGAGCGCGCCGCCGCGCGGATCGGGCAAGGACGCCGAGGCTCCGAGCGAGCAGACCGGCGCCTGGACCCCGTCGTTCGACGACGAGGACGACGCGCCCACCGGCAAGCGCGCCGCCGCGGACTCCGGGGAGAGCGGTCGCAAGCTCGACCTGCCCACCTCGTTCACGAAGCAGCCGCCGCCCGCACCCGACCAGCGCGCGCAGCGCCAGGCCGGTGCCGGGCAGCAGGGACAGCCCGGCTCTCAGCAGTCCGGTGCCGCTCAGCAGCCCGGTTCGCCGCAGCAGCCCGCGTCGCCGGATCAGCAGAGCACCCAGCAGTTCGAGCCGCAGCGCCCCGGCCAGCAGCCGACGCGGCAGGTGCCCCCGCCGCCGCCCGGTCAGCAGAGCACCCGGCAGGTCCCGCCGCCGCCCGGCAGGCCCTCGCAGGCCGCCGTGCCTCCCGGTGAGCGGCCCACCGAGAACATTCCGCAGACCCCCGGCGACGGCAAGGACCAGGGCCGCGGCCGTGGTCGTGGAGCCGCCGCGGCCGGTGGCGTCGTGGGTGGGGTGGCCGGTGCCGCCGCGCTCGGCGGAGCCGCCGCTGCCGCAGGTGGCGGTGCCGCCGGTGGAGCCGCGGGTGCCGCCGGAGCCGGTGCCGCCGGTGCCGCGGGCATGGGCGCGGGCAGCGGTGCCTCCGGCAACGACGCCCCGCGCGAACCGCAGCTGCTGACCCACGAGGCCACGCAGAGCTCCTACGACTACTACTCGTCCGACCCGTACTCCGAGGGTGGCCGGTACGACGACTACGACGACGGCTACGACGACGGCCGGTACGGGGACGGCGGGCATGGCGATGACGGGTACGGCCCCGACGACGAGCTGCTCGACCCGGACGACGAGTTGAGCGCCCGCAAGGCCAAGCGCAAGGTGATCTGGCGTCGCATCCGCCGCAGCTGCTACGTCGCCGCGGCGGCGATGCTGCTGATCGGCATCGGCACCTTCGCCTACGGCTACGCCATGTGGCCGGTGCCGAACCCCGAGGAGATCGCCAGCAAGACCGAGCAGACGATCACGATCAACTACTCGAACGGCCAGGAGCTCACCCGGGTGGAGCCCGAGGGCGGTTCGATGACGATGATCCGGGACCTCGACGCCGAGGTCTCGAAGCCGATGCGGGACGCGACGGTCGCGGCCGAGGACGCCACCTTCTACACCAACCCCGGCTTCTCGATCCGCGGCATCATGGTCGCCGTCTACAACCAGATCGCCGGTGGCGCCGGTGGTGGTTCCACGCTGACCCAGCAGTACGTGAAGCTGGCGCTCGACGCGGACGAGTACTCGATCACTCGTAAGGTCAAGGAAGTCGTCGTCGCCTACAAGGTGACCAACCAGCAGTCGAAGGACGACATCCTCAAGGCGTACATGAACACCGCCTACTACGGCCGCGGTGCCAACGGCATCCACGCCGCGGCGGAGGCGTACTTCGGCAAGCTGCCGAAGGACCTGAACCCGAGCGAGGCCGCGGTGCTCGCCGGCATGGTGCAGCGCCCCACCGACAACGACCCGAGGGTCGACCAGGAGCAGGGCCAGTGGCGCTGGACCTACGTCGCCGACCAGATGTTGAAGAACAACTTCGTCACCCAGGACGTCCGCGCGGGCATGGCGCTGCCGGAGACCCGGGAGCGCGACGCGTGGAAGAGCAAGCCCGACGGCAACGCCTCCCAGCTGCACATCCGCAAGCAGGTCCTCGCTGAGCTGGAGCGGGAAGGCTACGACGAGCAGGCGCTGACCCTCGGCGGCTACACGATCACCACGACCATCGACCCGGCCGCGCAGAAGAGCGCGGAGGACGCGGTCACCAAGGTGCTCAACGGCCAGCCGCAGAACCTGCGCACCTCGCTGGTCGCGGTCGACCCGAAGACCGGTGGCGTCCGCGCCTACTACGGCGGTGGCAACGAGGTGTACTTCGACTACGCCGACTCGCCGCAGCCGCCGGGTTCGTCGTTCAAGCCGTTCGTGGTGATGGCCGGTCTGGAGAAGGACTACGGCATCGGCGAGTACTACGACGGCAGCGACCACCAGGAGATCCTGGGCACCACGTTCGGCAACGCTCCCGGTTCGGTGTGCGACAACCCGAAGTACTGCGGTGTCCGCGAGGCCATGGACAAGTCGGTGAACACCGTCTTCGTGCGCATGGCGGAGAAGTTCGGGACGCCGTCGGTGCGGGAGGCCGCGATCCAGGCGGGCATCCCGGCCGAGTACAACGGCGAGCCCACGCTGCAGAACTCCGAGGGCGGTGTCGACGCCGGCATCGCGCTGGGCGCCTACCCGGTGCGGACCGTCGACATGGCCGCTGCCTACGCCACGTTCGCGAACGAGGGCAAGCAGGTGCACCCGCAGTTCGTGCAGAAGATCCAGAACGCGGTCAAGACCGAGGAGTTCGCTCCGGAACCCTCCAAGCCCGCGTTCGCGGACAGCGCCTCCGAGAGCAAGAACCTCGCGGCGAACGTCATCGAGTCGATGCTCGGTGTCGCCGACCGGGCCAAGCTGTCGCTGAACAAGGACCGGCCGGTGGCGGCGAAGACCGGTACGCACCAGTACTTCGACACCGAGAAGAACCAGAACGCCTGGATGATCGGCACCACGCCGCAGCTGTCCGCGGCGGTCGGCATGCTCGCCGACCAGGACGGCAAGCCGATTCCGGTGGAAGAAGCCAGCGGCAAGATCATCTACGGCAGCGGCCTGCCAGGTGACATCTGGCAGGAGTTCATGAACAGCTACCACCAGAACCTCCCGGTGGAGCAGTTCCCGAAGCCGTCCCCGATCGGCCAGTTCGAGCAGAAGCTGCCGCCGACGCCGACGACGACGAGCGCGCCGCCGCCCCCGCCGCCGACCTCGGCACCGCCGGAGACGTCCACGCAGCCGCCGACCAGCAGCGAGAGCGAGACCTCGGAGAGCGAGTCGGAGAGCTCCGACCCGTCCGGCGACTGCGGTTGGCTCGGTTGCCCGCCCGGCAGCGGCAACGACGAGGGCGGTCCCGGCAACGACGGTCCGGGCGGCGCGAACGGCGTGGCCCCGACCCGCGGCCGCGACGGAGAATGATCCCGGCCCGCACCGGGTGGCTCGCGGAGCCACCCGGTGCGGGCGTGGGGGAACCACTCGAACGCCGTAGCATCCGGGCGTGTCCACCAAGCCCGAGCACGCCGTCACCGAGCCCGAGGAGCCCGACAAGGTGAGCGCGGCAGTGGACGGCGACTCGCTGGACGCGGCCGACCGGGTCGCACCGACCTGGACCGAGCCCCTCGCGGCGGCGTTGTCCCGCCCCCTCGGCGGCCCGCTCGGACGGCACGCGCAGGTCGGCAGGCAGTGGTTCTGGACCCCGCTGCGCGTGCTGCTGCTGCTGGCGATGATCACCCTCGCCGCGGCGTGGCTGTTCAAGGCGCCGTGCCTGCAGACCTACGACACCTCGCAGGGCACCCAGCTGGACTGGCGGGCGAACCGCCAGTACACGGCGATGTGCTACTCCGACATCATCCCCCGCTTCGGCATGGGCGACCTGGCCCCGGACGGGGTGTTCCCGTACAAGACGCCGTGGACGCAGAGCCCCGGAGCGGCGCCGCAGGACAAGCAGTACATGGAATATCCGGTGGTCACCGGCGTCTTCCAGTGGCTCAACGCGAAGATCACCGACGGCTGGGCGACGCTGGCGGGGATGGGCCTGCTGCCCGCGGCGATGGTCACCGTCCTGTACTTCAACGTCACCGCCTTCTGGCTCACCGGGGCCTGGCTCGTCGCCGTGTGGGCGGTCATGGGACTGGCGGGCCGCCGGGTGTGGGACGCGGCGCTGGTGGCGCTGAGCCCGCTCGTGTTCGTGCACGCCTTCACCAACTTCGACACGCTCGCCGCCGCGTTCGCCGTCGGCGGCCTGCTGGCGTGGTCCCGGCGACGACCCTGGCTCGCCGGGGTGCTCATCGGCCTCGGCGGCGCGGCGAAGCTGTACCCGCTGCTGTTCCTCGGCCCGCTGCTGGTCCTCTGCCTGCGGTCCGGGCGGATGCGCGCGGGCGGGCGCGCTCTCGCGGGCGCGGTCGCCGCGTGGCTCGTCGTGAACCTGCCGATCCTGCTGCTCTACCCCGTCGGCTGGGGCGAGTTCTACCGGCTCAACGCCTCGCGCGCCGCCGACCCCGACTCGCTCTACAACGCGCTGTCCTACTTCACCGGCTGGGCCGGATTCGACGGGCCGCTCGCCGCCGGGCAGACGCCGGTGGTGCTCAACGCGGTGTCGCTCGGGCTGTTCGCGCTGGCCTGCGCCGTGATCGGCTGGCTGGCGCTGGCCGCGCCGGTGCGGCCCCGGCTGGTGCAGCTGTGCTTCCTGGTCGTGGCCGCGTTCCTGCTCACCAACAAGGTGTGGAGCCCGCAGTACTCGCTGTGGCTGGTGCCGCTGGCGGTGCTGGCCGTGGCGCGCTGGCGCTGGGTGCTGACCTGGATGATCGTCGACGCCGCGGTGTGGGCGCCGCGGATGTACTACTACCTGGGCACCGGCAACAAGGGCCTGCCCGAGGGCTGGTTCCTCGGCGCCGTGCTGATCCGCGACCTCGTGGTGATCGCGCTGTGCGCGCTCGTCGTGCACGAGATCCTGAACCCGGCCACCGACCGGGTGCGCCGCGCGCTGGACCCCGCGGGTTCGCGCGGCCGGGCGGCGGTGGACGACCCGTCGGGCGGCTTCCTCGACGCCGCGCCGGACCGGGTCACGCTGCCGTGGCCGCGCGGCGCGGCGCAGCGCATCGGCGGCTGGGCGCGCACCGTCGGCGGACCCGTCGGCTCACGCGCTCAGCACGGGGAGCGCGTCGGCTGATCCGCAATCGGCGCGGCGGTGCGCTCGTCCTCGTCGACGGTGGACCTCGCGCCCAGGAACGCCGGGAACAAGCCGACCAGCAGCGCCGCCCGGCCCCAGACCCCGATCATCAGGGCCTGCGCCGTGAACCCGTCGCCGATCCCGTTCGACTCGCCCAGCCACCGGAAGATGCTGATGCCCATCGCCAGATCGGCCAGCAGGTACGCGGCGATCCAGCCCCAGCGCACCCGCAGCAGCACGAAGAACGGCAGCAGCCACAACGTGTACTGCGGCGAGTGCACCTTGTGCAGCAGCAGGAATCCGCACAGCATCGCCGCCGATACCTGGATCCACGGGTAGGTCCCGGTCCGCCGCTGCACCCACCGCCCTGCCAGGCACGCGGCGGCGAACGACAACAGCATCGCCACCGGGGAGATGACGCTCATCGCCTCCTGGAACCCGTCGACGTCGGCGAAACCGCGCGATCCCCAGTACCAGATGGAGTTCGTGCTCAGGTCGACGTCGCGGTCGGACTGGAACTGGAACGAGGCCCACCAGCCGCGGAACCCGGCGAGCGCGAACGGCAGGTTCGCCAGCACCGCCGTTCCCGCCGCGGCCGCCACGACGGCGAGCGCACCGCGCACGTCGACCCGCTTGCCCGCGGGCAGCGCCGCCCCGTCCCGGCCGCCGGTGAGCACGAACAGCGCCAACGGCAGCACGAACAGGCCCGGGTAGATCTTGAACGCGAACCCGGCACCGAGCAGCACCGCGCCCTGCACCGCCCGGCGCCGCGGGCAGGCCCCGCCGCGGTGCACCACGAGCACCGCCGCGACCGCGCACGCCACCACCGGCAGGTCCCAGTTGTGGAACGCGTAGAGCACCAGCGGCGGGCTCAACGCCCACAGCAACGCCCGCCACCCGCTCAACCGGCCCAGCCACCACGCCACCGCCAGCCCGAACGGAGCCATGATCAGCGCGGACGCGGCGAGGAACCCGGCGTCGGTGTCCACGAACACCGCGCCCAGCCAGATCAGCAACCCGGACAGCACCGGGTACTCCACGACGCCGCCGTAGAGCGAGCCGTCCTCGTCGATCCCGCCGTGCACGTACGGGAAGACGTGCCGGTCGATGTCCCGGCCGACCCACAGGTTCTGGATGTCGGAGTAGCAGGCCTCGGTGTAGGCGCGTTCCTGGTACGCCGGTTCGGACCGGCCCCACTCGTTGAACTCGGGGCCGGTGCAGCGAGCCTTGTTCGCATAGCCCGCCGCCAGCGTCAACGCGGTGATCAGGCATAACAGCGCCAGTGCCGCGAAGGTGAGGCGCCGCCCGGCGTTCCAGGGACCGTCGGCCGCCGGTTCGGCCGGGAGCTGCTCGCGCATCGGTGTCCTTCCCCGCCGGGTCCGGTCCGCGATGCGTCCGCGCCGAGTGGAGCCGCGCGTCGCGTTCCGCCGACCCTAGCGGCCGGTCCCGATCAACCGCGCACCTTGTCGCGGAGGTAACCGATGTCGTCGGCCTGGCCGTCCCCCGGCGTCTCCACCACGACCGGCGCGTCCGCCGTGTCGCACACCGCGACCAGCACGTCCGGGTCGATCTCGCCCGCGCCGATGTTGGCGTGCCGGTCCCGGGAGGAACCGAACGCGTCGCGCGAGTCGTTGAGGTGCACCAGGTCGATGCGGCCGGTGATCGACCGCACCCGCTCGGCGATGCCCGGCAGGTCCTCCCCCGCGGCGTGCGCGTGGCAGGTGTCCAGGCAGAACCCGGCGCCGAACTCGCCGACCGCGTCCCACAGGCGGGAGAGCATGTCGAAGCGGCGGGCCATGGCGTTGGCACCGCCCGCGGTGTTCTCGATCAGCACCGGGACCGCGAAGCCGCCCTCGTCGGCCTGGCGCTCGAACAGCTTGCGCCAGTTCGCGATGCCCTCGGCCGGGTCGTCGTCCTTGGTGACGTGCCCGCCGTGCACGACCAGGCCTCGCGCGCCGACCTCGGCGGCGGCCTTCGCCTGCTGCGCCACGGACTTGCGGGAGGGGATGCGGATCCGGTTGTTCAACGAGGCCACGTTGATCACGTACGGCGAGTGGATGAACACCTCGAGGTCGCTGTCGCGCAGCTCGGCGGCCTGCGGGTGCGGTTTCGGGGCTTTCCAGCCCTGCGGGTCGGACAGGAAGAACTGCACGACCTCCGCGCCCCGCTCCGCGGCCGCGGTGATCGGATCGTCGTCCCGGACGTGAGCCCCAATGCGCATTCCCGCAGCTTAACCGCCGGGGCGGGGCCTCCTCGTCCGGCGGGTGCGGGGCACGGCGGCGCGGGCTCCGCGCTCGGCGGGCTGATCGGGTTTCTCGATCGATCCGGTTTCCCAAGATGCGGATTCTGCGAAGTTTTCATGTGCAGGCCGTCACCATTGCCATGGTTCACACGTTATTTTCCTTAGAAGAGTGAACGGGTGTCACGGGGTCGTGAAGCGGGGAGGAACCATGAGTGACGAAGGCATGCGTCCTGATCGGGGTCCGTCGTCCCAGGTCAACCCGTTGATCCGCAGAAGCCGCGCGAGCCGGTCCGGCCTCGGCCGGGTGCTCGCGGCGGGCACCGTCGGCGCTCTGGTCACCGCGAGCAGCCTGCTCGGCGCCGGCAGCGCGAGCGCCGCCGGTTCGGTCGTCGTCGAGAAGTGCGGCGGGACGACCGACAGCACCGAGTTCGGCCAGAACATCCTCGCCTCCCCCGCCACGCTGGACGACAAGGTGCACCAGGCGACGCTGCTGGTGTTCCCGTTCGGCTTCGACGTCGCCGACCAGGCGAAGCAGGAGTTCGCCGGGACCGGCGCGATCTCGCTGGGCACGGTCACCGAGGAGACCCAGAAGTTCAGCGGCAAGAGCCTCGCCCAGTCGTTCACCCCGCAGATCGACGGCCTGTCGTCGTTGCAGGGCCGCGGCGCCGAGGTGAGCAAGCACGTCCGCAACCTCGCCGCGCTCGGCTGCTTCGGCGCGAAGGTCACCGGGCAGGAGCAGCCCCCGCCGCCGCCCCCGTCCCCGGAGCCCGAGCCCACCGAGCCGTCGGCGCCGCCGTCCAGCGGTCAGCCGAACGAGCCGGGCGTGCAGCCGACCGCGCCGGGATCGGCCGTGCCGAGCGGACCCGGGTACGGGACGGGCGCCCCGGTCGTCGTCGTGCCGCCGAGCTACGCCTCCGGCGCTCCCGGCATGCCCGGTGCGCTGCCGCCGTGGGCGCAGGCCCAGTTCGGCGCGGTGCCCGGGTTCACGCCGAACGTCGGCGACCTGCGCGAGCAGGCCGCGGCGCAGGAGAGGGAACGGGCCGAGCTGGCCGCGCAGGAAGAGGTCCGCGCCGCAGGCAAGGCGGAGGCGCTGCCGATGGGGCAGGGCAACCGGGTGGCGCTGCCGGTGCTGATCGCCGCGATCTCGTTGGCGGGCGTGACCGCCGCGCTGGTGCGCACCTGGGTGCTGCGCCGCGCCTGATCCCGCGCGGCGATCCGCGCGCGGGTCGCCGAATGCGTCGTGAAGATCGAATTCGACATTTCCGCTCCTCGCGATCGGAAATGTCGAATTCATCGTTTCCGCTCGTTCCGGCGGACGTTCGGCACCCGGCTCTCCAGGTCGTCGGACCAGGTTGCTAGCCTTGTCGAGTTCGTGAACGACCCTCCTGCCACGGAAAGTCCGTGGCCGTGAGTCCACAGGAGGTGAGTGGTCTTCATGCGTCATTACGAGCTCATGGTCATCCTCGACCCGAGCCTGGACGAGCGCACTGTGCCTCAGTCCCTGGAAAACTTCCTCAAGGTCATCCGCAACGACGGTGGCAGCATCGAGAAGCTCGATGTGTGGGGCCGTCGTCGCCTCGCCTTCGAGATCGAGAAGCAGGCCGAGGGCATCTACGTCGTGGTCGACCTCAACAGCGAGCCGGCCTCGGTCAAGGAGCTGGACCGCCAGCTGAACCTGAACGAGACGGTGCTGCGCACCAAGGTGCAGCGGCGCATCGCCGAACCGCGCAAGGCGGCCCGCGTCGCCCGTGCGGCGGCGAAGGCGACCAAGCACGCCAACCGCTCCGAGGCCTCGGCCTGAGCGACCGCGACCGGATCTTCCCGGTTCGCAGGCAGGCGATCCGTACTCAGGTGACCCGCATTTCAAGAGACCTCGCATGTCAAGGACGGAGTCCAGGCGATGGCCGGTGAAACGGTAATCACGGTGGTCGGCAACCTCACCGCCGACCCGGAACTGCGCTTCACGCCCTCCGGCGCGGCCGTGGCGAACTTCACGATCGCCTCGACCCCGCGCACCTTCGACCGCCAGTCCGGCGAGTGGAAGGACGGCGAGGCGCTGTTCCTGCGCTGCAACATCTGGCGTCAGGCCGCGGAGAACGTGGCCGAGACGCTGACCCGCGGCATGCGGGTCGTGGCGCAGGGCCGGTTGCGCCAGCGTTCCTTCGACACGAAGGAAGGCGAGAAGCGCACCGTCGTCGAGCTCGAGGTCGACGAGATCGGGCCAGCCCTGAAGTACGCGACCGCCAAGGTGAACAAGGTCAGCCGCAGCGGTGGCGGCGGCGGTGGTTTCGGTGGCGGCGGTGGCGGTGCGTCCGCGCCGCCCGCCGACGACCCGTGGGGTTCGGCTCCGCCCGCCGGTTCTTCCGGTGGCGGATTCAGCGACGAACCGCCGTTCTGACGCCCGCGCGCTCACTCGACTCGTATTAGCTTTTCAGGAGGAAGACCATGGCCAAGGCGCCTGTGCGCAAGCCGAAGAAAAAGGTCTGCGTGTTCTGCAAGGACCGCGCGGCGCAGAGCATCGACTACAAGGACACGACGCTGCTGCGGAAGTACATCTCCGACCGCGGCAAGATCCGTGCCCGTCGGGTGACCGGCAACTGCAGCCAGCACCAGCGCGACGTCGCCATCGCGGTGAAGAACGCCCGCGAGATGGCGCTGCTGCCCTACACCTCGACCGCCCGCTGATTCGAGACCGCTCATCCGCTCCGCGCCGCCACGTGCCGCGCGGATCCGGATGCCCGCGGCCTCGTGAGAGACGCTAGAAGGAGACACGTCGTGAAGATCATTCTGACTGCTGACGTGACCGGCCTGGGCGAGTCGGGTGACATCGTCGAGGTCAAGGACGGCTACGCACGCAACCTGCTGCTGCCGCGCGGCCTGGCGATCGTCGCCACCAAGGGCGCGCAGAAGCAGGTCGAGACGATCCGTCGCACCCAGGAGGCGCGCCGGGTTCGCAACCTGGAGCACGCGCAGGAGCTGAAGGCCCAGCTGCAGGAGCTCGGAGCGGTCACGCTGACCGCGAAGGTCTCCAAGCAGGGCAAGCTGTTCGGCTCGATCACCGCCGCCGACGTCGTGGCCGCGGTGCGCAAGGCCGGTGGCCCGAACCTGGACAAGCGTTCGGTGGACCTGCGCGGGCACATCAAGGACCTCGGCAAGCACGGCGTCGAAGTCCGGCTGCACCCCGACGTCAAGGCGTCGGTGAACGTCCAGGTGTCGGCCGCGAGCTGACCTGGCACGCATTCGGTGGACGGAAGTCCGGGCGCTGGCCCGGACTTCCGGTTCCGGTCGCTGATCCCGTTCGCCCCGGTTTCCGGGGCGGGCCGGATCAGCGTTCCGCGTGGTGCCGGGCGATCGACCCGCGAGTCCGTTCCGCCGCGCGGTGTCCGGCTGCTTCGGCCGTGACCACGGTGATCACCTGATCGTCGGCTTGACGGTCACGGAAATGGTTCGTGTGCCATCGAGCTCGACACGCCGAACAGGCAACTTCCCGGGGACACGCCGGGAGTTTTTCAACAGTTTTTTCCACAAGTAGTCCACATGGGATGACCTGCGCTTTTCGGATGATCTTGGTCGGTTGTCCCCAGGTTGTCCCCATCGGTTCCACCGAGTTGTCCCCAGGTATCCCCAACCTGTCCCCAGGTATCCACAGGTTGTCCCGATGCTTGTCCACAGCTCGGTTTGCTTGGTCCATGCGGGCGATCTAGCTTCGCCGACGCGCCCGCGCGTGACGGTTCGTGATCAGGTGGCGCGGCTCGCAGCCGCACACCGTCGGCGAGCGCGGTCGACGGCGTCGGCCATGGATCGCGCGACCAGTAAGGCCGCCCGCAGCGGTGGCGGGCGACGGTGTCGGAGGTGACGGGTACCGGTGGCGTTGGCAGACGAACGAGGCGCTCAACCCGCGTCGAACGGGGATCACGGCTTCGAACGCCAACCCCCGCAGGACTTGGCGGCGGAGCAGTCCGTGCTCGGCGGCATGATGCTCAGCAAGGACGCCATCGCCGACGTCGTCGAAGTGCTCACGCCCAACGACTTCTACCGCCCGGCGCACCAGGCCATCTACGACTGCGTCCTGGACCTCTACGGCCGCGGTGAGCCCGCCGACGCGATCACCGTCTCCGCCGAGCTCGAACGCCGCCAGGAGCTGCAGCGCATCGGCGGCGCCCCCTACATGCACACGCTGATCGCCAGCGTGCCCACCGCCGCCAACGCCGGCTACTACGCGGAGATCGTCGCCGAGAAGGCCGTGCTGCGCCGCCTCGTCGAAGCGGGCACCCGCATCGTGCAGCTCGGCTACCACGGTGCCGAGGGCTCCGCGATCGAAGAGGTCGTCGACCGGGCCCAGTCCGCCATCTACGACGTGACGGAGAAGCGCACCAGCGAGGACTACGCGGCGCTGGAAGACCTGCTGCAGCCCACGATGGACGAGATCGACGCCATCGCCTCGCGCGGCGGCGAGTCCCAGGGCATCCCCACCGGATTCACGGATCTGGACGAGGTCACCAACGGGCTGCACCCCGGCCAGATGATCATCGTCGCGGCGCGCCCCGGTGTCGGCAAGGCGCTCGCGCTGGACACCCCGCTGCCCACCCCCGGCGGCTGGACCACGATGGGCGAGGTCGCCGTCGGCGACGAGCTCATCGGTTCCGCGGGCCGCCCGGTGCGGGTGCTGCGCGCGACGGAGGTGCTCGCCGACCGCCCGTGCTACGAGATCGAGTTCTCCGACGGCGGCGTGATCATCGCCGACGCCGAGCACCAGTGGCGGCTCGCCGACGGCGGCGTGCGGACCACCGCGGACCTCGCGGCCGACGGCGCCCGCCCGGAACTGCCCGCGCACGGCGGCTTCCGGCTGCCCCAGCAGGAGCTGCCGGTGGCGCCCTACGCGCTCGGCGTGTGGCTCGCGGCCGGCGACGACTCCGGTGAGGTGCACGGCGACCAGGAGCTGCTGGAGCTCGCCGGGCTCGCGCACGCATCGGAATCGGAAGGCGCGCAGGTCACCCCCGTCGGCGCCGTCGTCGAGTTCCCGCCGGACCCGGACGGCGCCGGTGAGCCGGACGACTCCCCCGCCCCCGACGACGCCGCGAAACCCGCCTTCGGCGTCGACATCCCCGCCGCGCTCGGCCGGTTCGGCGCGTGGGACGACCACGACCTGCCGCTGGTCTACCTGCGCGCCAGCGAGGAGCAGCGCCGGGCGCTGCTGGCCGGGCTGCTCGACGCGGCCGGCTCGGTCAGCGCCGACGGCGCGCTGCGCCTGGAGATCAGCGAGCCGCTGTCGGTGCGGGTCCGCGAACTCGTGCTCAGCCTCGGCTACACCTGCGGAGCGCGGATCGCCGAATCCGAGCAGGGCGATTTCGACCGCGTCGCGCTCGTCTTCGACAGCGGCGCCGACGAGGTCTTCCGGCTGCCCGCGAAGAACACCGAGCACAAGAAGGCCCGGCAGGACCACGAGCTGCCGCTGCGCGCCGTCGTCGGCATCCGCGAAGTGCCGAGCGTGCCGGTGCGCTGCGTCGAGGTCGACGCCCCGGACCACCTGTACCTGGCCGGTCGCGGCATGGTGCCCACGCACAACTCCACGCTCGGCCTGGACTTCGCCCGCACGGTGTCGATCAAGCACGGCATGGCCAGCGTCATCTTCTCGCTGGAGATGGGCAAGACCGAGATCGTGATGCGCATGCTCTCCGCGGAGGCGCGCATCCGGCTCGGCGACATGCGCGGTGGCCGCATGACCGACGACGACTGGACCCGGCTGGCCCGCCGGATGAGCGAGATCAGCGAAGCACCGCTGTACGTGGACGACTCGCCGAACCTGACCATGATGGAGATCCGCGCGAAGGCGCGGCGGCTCAAGCAGCGCGCCGACATCCAGCTCGTGGTGCTCGACTACATGCAGCTGATGACCTCGGGCAAGCGCGTCGAATCGCGGCAGCAGGAGGTCTCGGAGTTCTCCCGTAACCTGAAGCTTCTCGCGAAGGAGCTCGAAGTCCCCGTCGTCGCGATCTCCCAGCTCAACCGTGGTCCCGAGCAGCGCAACGACAAGCGCCCCCAGCTCTCCGACCTGCGTGAATCCGGTTCGCTGGAGCAGGACGCGGACATGGTGATCCTGATCCACCGGCCGGACGCGTTCGAGCGGGACGACCCGCGGATGGGTGAGGCGGACCTGATCCTGGCGAAGCACCGGGCCGGTCCGACCAGCACGATCACCGTCGCCCACCAGCTGCACTACAGCCGTTTCGTGGACATGGCACCGGAATAGCCGCCATTTGCAGGTTCTCGTCCGGCTCGGCGCCATCAAGACCGGGAACGGGTCGTTGATCGTCAGGTCGCCGACCGCGATCTTCGAGTGTTCAGGTGTCCCGGCTCCCCCGGCCGGCTTCGGGGCGGGGCGGTCAGAGCTGGGAGCCGCCGCCGTCCACGGCGAGTTCGGCTCCGGTCGTGTAGGTGGCGTCGAACGCGAGGAACGCGACCGCCTTGGCGACCTCGGCGGGGGCACCCACGCGCAACATGGGGTTGTCCGCAGCCATCTGTGCCTTCGTTCGCGCGGCCGATTCGCGAGGCATCGTCTTCTCCAGGATTCCGGAGTCGATCGGGCCGGGGCTGACCGCGTTCACGCGGATCTTCTGCGGGAGCAGTTCCCGAGCCAGGCTGCGGGTCATCGAGCGCAGGGCCGCCTTGCTGGCCGCGTACGCGCTGAGCATCGGCATGCCCAGGACATTCGCCACCGACGTCGTGAGCACCACGCCGCTGCCTTCGGTGAGCAGCGGAGCGAGCTTCTGCACCGTGAAGTACGGGCCCTTGGCGTTGATGGCCAGCAGCTCGTCGAGGAGCTCTTCGCTCGTCGCCTCGAACGGGGCGAAACCGTTGACACCGGCGTTGGCGAACAGGGCGTCGGCCGTGCCGAACTCGGCCTTCACCCGGTCAGCCAGGGCACCGATGTCGGGCAACGACGACGCGTCGCCGCGGACCGCGATCGCGTTCTCGCCGAGCTTCTCGCGGGCGGCATCCAGGGCGGTCTGGTCGCGCCCGGTGATCAGCACGCGGGCCCCCTCGTCGACGAACAGCGATGCGGTGGCCAGACCCATGCCGCTGCTGCCTCCTGTGATCACAACGCGTCGGTCTTCATACCTGACCATGTCGGACATCCCTCGTTCTCGATGTTCTCGTGCCGGAGGGGCGGCCCCCAGCTGGATGACACCGAGTCAACAGCCGTTCGAGCCGGGCGTCCAAGACCCGTTTCGCACCCCGTCATGCAGGATCGCTATCACGCGTAGGGTTGCCGGGTGTCCGAAAATCCGCCCCCTGCGGCGCCCGATCTCGGCTCAGACCTCGACCTGCGGTTGGTTCGGTACTTCACGGTCATCGCCGAGCACCTGAACTTCGCCCGGGCGGCAGCGGCGTTGCACATCGCTCAACCTTCGCTGAGCCGCCAGATCCAGCGGCTGGAGGACGCTCTCGGGGTGCGCCTGCTGGAGCGCACCACCCAGGGCAGCAGTCTCACCGCCGCCGGCGCGGCCTTCCTCCCCCGAGCACAGGAACTCCTGCACTCCGCCCGGCGGGCGGTGCACACCGCTCGTGCCGCCGCGCCGCCGCGAACGGTCACCGTCGGATACGTGGAAGATCTCATCGTCACCCTCGCGGTGCGGGACCTGCGCCGTCGTCATCCCGACGCCCACGTCCGCACTCGTCACCTGGACTGGGACGAAACCGGCGCCCTGCCCGACCGTCGAGTCGACGTGCTGGTCGCCCGCACGCCGCTTCCGATCCCGGCCGACGACCTGGACGTGACCACGCTCTACGACGAACCCAGGTCACTGCTCGTGCCCGCGTCCCACCGCCTCGCCGGGAAGGAGTCGGTGCGCGCGGAGGACTTCGCCGACGAACCCCTCGTCGCCTGTGCCGGAATGGCGGCGGTCTGGACCGGGTTCTGGCGGCTGGAACCCCGCCCGGGTGATGGCAGGGCTCCGGTCGGCCCGATGCTCGTCGACACGTTCGAGGACAAGCTCGAAGTCGTCGCGGATGGACGCGCAGTCGCCCTCGTGCCTGCCAACGACCGGCGCTGCGCCCTCCGGGACGACCTCACCACCGTCCCGGTCGAGGGAATCGACCCCTGCCAGGTGGTCGTCGCCACCCGCGCCGGCGACCGCAGCCCGCTGGTCGCCCAGTTCCGGGAGTCCGCGACCAGGTACCTCGTCCCCTGAGGGCGATGACACGGACCTGCGACCCGATCCCAGGCTGAGAGACCGCAGTGCCGGCTGATGGCGAAGGCGAGAACCCGCAACCCGGTCGGCGACCGCGCGCGGCTGCTCGCGGTAGGCGAGCCTGATCAGCGCCCTCGAACCGATCGTTGCCGCTGGTATGGCGCCCGCGAACTGTACTGTGGACAGGCCTGCCCGCGACTCGCCGACGGTGCTGACTGCTTACGCACGCGACCGCGCGGGCCCATGCATGGGGGAACCGAGGGGACAACGCTCTACGCCCGTCCGGGCAGGACCGGCGCAGGTGCGGCCCGCGCGACGGACGGAGACGCGATGAGCAGGGCGACCACGACCACCGAGCCGCACATCGCCGACACGCACGACCTGATCCGCGTGCAGGGCGCTCGGGAGAACAACCTCCAGGACGTCAGCGTCGAGATCCCGAAGCGGCGGCTCACGGTGTTCACCGGGGTGTCCGGCTCGGGCAAGAGCTCGCTGGTGTTCGGCACCATCGCCGCCGACTCGCAGCGGATGATCAACGAGACCTACAGCGCCTTCGTGCAGGGCTTCATGCCGACGCTGGCGCGGCCCGACGTCGACGTCCTCGAAGGGCTCACCACCGCGATCATCGTCGACCAGGAGCGGATGGGGTCCGACCCGCGGTCCACGGTCGGCACCGCCACCGACACCGGCGCGATGCTGCGCATCCTGTTCAGCAGGCTCGGGCGGCCGCACATCGGCTCACCGCAGGCCTTCTCCTTCAACGTCGCCTCCATCAGCGGGGCGGGCGCGGTCACCGTGGAGCGCGGCGGGCAGACCGTGAAGGAACGGCGCAGCTTCAGCGTCACCGGTGGCATGTGCCCGCACTGCGAAGGCCGGGGCGCGGTCACCGACTTCGACCACTCGCAGCTGTTCGACGCGGACAAGTCCCTCGCCGAGGGGGCGCTCACCGTCCCCGGCTACAGCATGGACGGCTGGTACGGGCGCATCTTCATGGGCTCGGGCTTCCTCGACCCGGACAAGCCGATCCGGAAGTACACGAAGAAGGAACTCGACGACCTGCTCCACAAGGAAGCGACCAAGGTCAAGGTCGACAACGTCAACGTGACCTACGAGGGCCTGATCCCGCGGATCCGGAAGTCGTTCCTGGCCAAGGACCGCGAGGCGATGCAGCCGCACATCCGCGCCTTCGTGGACCGGGCGATCACCTTCACCGACTGCCCGGAGTGCGCGGGCACGCGGCTCAGCGCGGCGGCCCGGTCGTCGAAGATCGGCGGGATCAACATCGCCGACGCGTGCGCGATGCAGATCAGCGACCTCGCCGAATGGGTGCGGGGCCTGGACGAGCCGTCGGTGGCGCCGCTGCTGGAGAAGCTGCTGCACACGCTCGACTCGTTCGTGGAGATCGGGTTGGGGTACCTGTCGCTGGACCGGCCGTCGGGCACGCTGTCGGGCGGTGAGGCGCAGCGGACCAAGATGATCCGCCACCTCGGGTCCTCGCTCACCGACGTCACCTACGTCTTCGACGAGCCGACGATCGGGCTGCACCCGCACGACGTGCAGCGGATGAACGCGCTGCTGCTGCGGCTGCGGGACAAGGGCAACACGGTGCTCGTCGTCGAGCACAAGCCGGAGACGATCGCGATCGCCGACCACGTCGTCGACCTCGGGCCGGGCGCGGGCACGGCGGGCGGGACCGTCTGCTTCGAAGGTTCCGTCGACGGGCTGCGCGCGGGCGGCACGATCACCGGCCGCCACTTCGACGACCGGACGGCGCTCAAGGGCTCGGTGCGCGAACCCACCGGGGTGCTGGCGGTCCGCGGCGCCACCGCGCACAACCTGACCGGCGTCGACATCGACATCCCGCTCGGGGTGCTGTGCGCGATCACCGGGGTGGCGGGGTCCGGCAAGAGCTCGCTGATCCAGGGCTCGGTGTCGGGGCGCGACGGGGTGGTGACGATCGACCAGGGCGCGATCCGCGGTTCGCGGCGCAGCAACCCGGCGACGTACACGGGGCTGCTCGACCCGATCCGCAAGGCGTTCGCGAAGGCCAACGGGGTGAAGCCGGGGCTGTTCAGCGCGAACTCCGAGGGCGCCTGCCCGAACTGCAACGGCGCCGGGGTCGTCTACACCGACCTGGCGATGATGGCGGGCGTGGCCACGACCTGCGAGGAGTGCGAGGGCAAGCGGTTCCAGGCCGCGGTGCTGGACCACCACCTCGGTGGGCGGGACATCAGCGAGGTGCTGGCGATGCCGGTGTCGGAGGCCGAGGAGTTCTTCGGCGCCGGGGAGGCGCGCACGCCCGCCGCGCACAAGATCCTCGCGCGGCTGGCCGACGTCGGGCTGGGCTACCTCCGGCTGGGCCAGCCGCTGACGACGTTGTCCGGGGGCGAGCGGCAGCGGCTCAAGCTGGCGACCCACCTGGGCGACGAGGGCGGCGTGTACGTCCTCGACGAGCCGACGACCGGCCTGCACCTCGCCGACGTGGAGCAGCTGCTCGGGCTGCTGGACCGGTTGGTCGACGCCGGCAAGTCGGTGCTCGTCGTCGAGCACCACCAGGCCGTCATGGCGCACGCGGACCGGATCATCGACCTCGGTCCCGGTGCGGGGCACGACGGTGGCCGGGTGGTGTTCGAGGGCACGCCCGCCGAGCTGGTCGCCGACCGCTCCACGCTCACCGGCGAGCACCTGGCGGCTTACGTCGGAGCGTGAGCGTCAGAACGGGCAGTGCATGACGTGCAGCCCGATCCGGCCGAGCTCCGGGTCGGCGAAGGCGCCGGGGACGGTGCCGATGATCGTGAAGCCGAGGCGTTCGTAGAGCCTGATCGCGGAGTGGTTCGACTCGACGACCGCGTTGAACTGCATTCCCGCGTAGCCCTCGTCGCGCGCCCAGCGCAGCGCGTCCTCGCAGAGCGCGGCGCCGACGCCCCGCCCGCGCGCGTCGGCGGCGACCATGAAGCTCGCGGTGGAGATGTGCGCGCCCGGTCCGGGGCGGTTCGGGCCGCTCTTCGCGGTGCCCAGCACGCGGCCGTCGTCGTCGACGGCGACGACGGTGCGGCCGGGGGCGGTTTCCAGCCACAGCCCGCGGGCTTGCTCGGGGGTGAGGTCCGGGTCGTAGCAGAACGTGTCCTGGGCGCGGGCGATCTCCCGGATGATCGGCCACACCTGGGCCCAGTCGGCTTCGACGAACTCCCGGATCAGCATGCCGCGAACGCTAGTGCGGCCCGGTCGGGTGAACAATCGGATTTCCGCCACCACTGTGACCTGCGTCGACCGCGGTGAGGTGTGCGCCAGGGGGACTCGGTCCGACACGCCGACGCGGTCGCTGCCGGAGTGATCAACGCGGGCTCCCTACCCTCGACCGCATCGACTTCCGGGCGAAGGGCGGAGTAGATGCGCACCGTTTTCCTGCACGGCGACGGCGATCGCTTCGCCGCGTCCGCCGCGGCGCTGTCCGACCGGTTCGGCGCGCGTCCCGAGGCCCCGGACCTGGTCGACGTGCTGCTGCGGGACAAGTGCGCGCGGGACGGGCTGCTGGCGCGGTGGACCGCGGCGGACCTGACCCGGTTCCTGACCGAGGTGGTGCCCCGGCACCTGGTGCTGCCGCGCTGGTCGGCGGTGCCGGAACTGCTGCACGACTGGGTCGGCTTCCTCGACGCCGAGGGGCTGCTGATGGCGGGCGGTGATCCGGTCCGGGTGCTGCACGCCGCGATCGACCGGGCGGTGCCCGCCTACCTCGCGGCGATGGCCGAGCCCGCGGAGTGGGGGCCGGAGAAGTTCTGGGCGTTGAGCGCGCGGGAGCACGGCGTCGACCTCGGCGCGGAGGGCGCGTTCGAGCGGTTCGTGCGGCAGGTGGAGGACGGCGAGGCCGCGGTCGACCGGGAGCTGCTGCGCGGGATCGAGGAGCGGGCCGAGCGGGAGCCGCTGCCGGTCCCGGCGCACTGGCTGCCGCCGATGCGCGTGCCGGTGGAGGCGGCGCCGGAGGTGGAGGCGGCGCGGTCGCCGATCGCGGGGTCGATGGCGGCGCTGCACGGCTGGGCGGGTCCGGGCCGGTTGCTCGGCGAGGGCGTGGAGCTGGCCGCGGAGCTGGGCTGCGGCCCGGAGGTCGCGCTGCTGTGCGCGGCGTGGGCGGAGCGCGTGCACCTCGTGCGGATCATCGACGGCCGGGTGGTGCCGGGGGCGATCGGCACCGCGCTGCTGGCCGAGCCGGGGGTGCTGTGGACGCGGTTGTGGCAGTCCTTCGTGCTGCTCGACGAGGTCGTCGGCCGGGAGTCGGCGGCGCTGGACGGGCTGCTCGACGGGGAGGACGCGTTCCCGGAGCTGGTGCAGGCGGTCCTCACGGCCCTCTACACCCATCCCGACGCGGTGCCGTTCGAGCAGGTGGTGAGCCTGGTGCTGCACGCGCTCGCCGAGGACGGCGGCGAGGCGCGGCCCGCGGTGGCGCGGGTGGTGGAGCGGGTGCTCGACCTGTGGGAGCGGATGGGCGTGCTGCGTCGCTACCGCACCGAGCTGCCGGAGGTGGTGGCGCGGATCGAGGCGTTCGCGCCGGGCTCGGCGGATCGCACGGTGGTGGAGCTGCTGCCGCTGGGCGTGTGGGCGGCGCACGGGTCGCTGCGCGCGTTCGGCTTCGTCGCTCCGACGGTGCCGGAGGCGGTGGCGTTGCCCGCGGAGGTGGTGGTGCTGGCGTTGCCGGGCAGCCCGCCGGACGTGGTTGAGGAGGTCGTGTCGGGCTGGGTCGCGGCGCGGGGCCGGTCGGCCGCGGCGGCGGAGCTCGGGGAGCTGCTGCGCCGGGTGGACGATCCGGAGCTGCGGTTGGGCGCGTTGTGGTTGCTGGAGCACACCGGGGACGAGGGCGTCGCGGTGGTGCGCGGGTTGCGCGCGGATCCGGTGTGCGGTCCGTCGGCCCGGATGTGGCTGCGGGTGCGGCCGGACGAGCGGGAGGAGCCGCCGCTGCCCGGTGACGAGCTGGTGGTGGCGCTGGACGCGATGGCGGTGACGGCGCAGACGGACGCGGTCGCGTTCCTCGCGGACTTCCGGACCCGGTCGACCCCGGATCAGCTGGCGGTGCTCGACGAGCTCGTCCGCGCCGAGCACGCCAGGGCCGATCTGGTGCTGGGCGTGGTCGCGGCCGAGCACCCGGACGAGCAGGTCTCGCGGGCCGCCCGGCGGTGCCTGGACCGCTTGAACACCGCGTAGCGGAGCCCGCCCGGCGGGTGTGCCGGGCGGGCTCCGCGATCACTTGGGCGCGATCACTTGGGCGCGATCAGCTCGCAGCGCAGGAGACGTCCTGGTCGGGGCGGGTTCCGTCGACCAGGAACGCGGTGGTGATGGCCGCGGCGCAGGCGTTGCCGCTGTTCATGTAGGTGCCGTGGCCGGATTCGTCCGCGCTCACCAGCCGGGCGCGGTCGCCGAACTTCTCGCGGAGCAGTTCGGCGCCGCGGTGCGGGGTGACCGGGTCGCGGCGGTTCTGCAGGATGAGCACGTTGTCCGGCCCGTCGGCGAGCACGGGCACCGGCGGTTCGGCGGGTTCGTGCGACCAGAACGCGCAGGGCAGCACGTTGGCGGTGGCGGCGCCGTACAGCGGGTACTTCTCGCGGTCCTCGGCGACGCCGCGCCGGTAGGTCTCGACGTCCTCGGGCCATTGAACGTCGTTGCAGGTCACCGAGAGGAACACCGACAGCGAGTTGTCGGCCGCCGACGGCGCGACGGGGGCGGTGCCGGCGAGCTGGCGGCGCACCGCCGCTTCGTCGGACCGGTGCAGCGACTGCCAGAGCTGCGCGGTCCTGCCGTAGGCGGGTTCACCGAACAGCCCGCCGAAGGTGGCCAGCCGGAACACGCCGCCGTCGACGCCGGCCATCGGGCTCTCGTCGAGGCGTTCGGCGAGCGCGAAGTAGGTCCGGCGCACCTCTTCCGGCGTGCTGCCCAGGCCGTAGGACCCGTGGCGTTCGGCGAGCCACGCCGCGAAGTCGGGGAAGGTCTGCTCGGTGCCGAGCGCGTAGCGGCGCATCCCGTCGCGGTCCAGGACGGTGTCGCCGATGTTGCTGTCGAGCACGACGCGGTCGGTGCGTTCCGGGAACATCGAGGCGTAGGCGGCGCCGAGCGCGGTGCCGTAGGACGCCCCGTAGTAGCTGGCCTTCTCCTCGCCGAGCGCGGCCCGGACGCGGTCCAGGTCGCGGGCCATGTTCGCGGTGGTGAGGCTGCGCAGCACGCCGTCCTGGTCGTGCTGGGCGCACTGGTCGGCGATGGTGCGGGCGACCTCGGCGCGTTCGGTGACCGCCGCGTCGTCGACCGCGTAGGGCGGGATGTTGCCGTACGTGGCCTGCTCGTCGGTGAATCCGCAGCTCACCGGCGCGGAGTGCCCCGCTCCCCTGGTGTCCATCCCGATCAGGTCGTAGCCCTCCATGACCGATGCGGGCAGCCCCTGGTTGGCGAGGTCGACCGAGAAGGACAGCCCGGAGCCGCCCGGTCCGCCTTGGTTGAGCAGCATCACGCCGCGCCGCCGGTCGGGCCGTTCACTGGCCAGCCGCGAGATCATGAGGTCGATCTGCGGGCCGTCGGGGTCCGCGTAGTTCACCGGTACCGGCACCGTGGCGCACTGCAGCGGGTGGGCCCCGGCCGCGACGTCCTCGGGGCACGGGCCCCAGGTCGGTCCGGGCGGCGCCCCTTCGGCCATGCTCGGGGCCGCCAGCAGCGAGCCCGCCAGACCCACCGCGATCAGCGTGGCCGCGCTCCGGCCCGCGTTCCTTCTGAGATCCATCTCCGCCCCTCATCTCCGGGTTGGTCTCCCCGGGGAGGAACTCAAGGCCGTGCCCTCAGGTCCAGGTCAAGCGCGGCGGGCGGAGTTGCTCCGTTCAGCCCAGCCGGTCGAGCGCGGCGGGGAGCTCGGCGATGTCGCCGAGGACGCGGTGCGCGCCGGCGAGGGCGTCCTCGGCCGGTGGGAAGTGCGGGTTGGGCACGGCGAACACGGTGGCGCCGGAGGCGGTGGCGGCGCGCAGGCCGTTGCTGGAGTCCTCGACGGCGGCGCATTCGGGCGCGGTGGTGCCGAGCAGCCGCGCCGCTTCCAGGTACACGTCGGGGGCGGGTTTGCCGGCGCCGACCTGTTCGCTGGAGAGGGTGGCGCCGACGTCGAGCCCGGTGCTGTCGAGGAAGGCGCGGATGATGCGCGGCGGCGCGGAGCTGGCGATGGCGATGGGGAACTTCGCGGCGACGGCGCGCACGGTCGCCACGGCGCCGGGCAGCACGGGGGCGTCGTCGGCGTAGACGCGGGCCATCTCGGTGATGACGGTGTTGGCGGCGTCGTCGGCGGTGAGCCGGGTGCCGAGGTCGTCGACGAGGTAGCGGGCCCACTCCGGGGTGCTCATGCCCTGCATGGCTTCGGTGGCGCCGTCGGCCCACCGGCCGCCGTGCGCTGCGACGACGTCGCGGCGGATGCGGTCCCAGAGTTGTTCGGAGTCGACGAGGACGCCGTCGAGGTCGAAGAGCACGGCTGCGGGTGGCACGCCGCCGATCGTAGGAGTTCGGGTGCGGTGTTCGCGCCTGCCGGGCGGCGCGGCGCCGAATTGCTCCGATCGCGTGCCCGCGCTGCGTCGATCGGAGTCGTGTCGGTTGTGGGCCTGCTCATGGTGGCTGGCCGGAGCCTCCCGAGAAAGTTAGCATGGCGAACGAAATAGATCGGTGGGCGTTCACCCTTGCGAGGTTCGCGGCGCGGAACGGCTCACCCCGTTCCGAGAACCGAGGAGTGGCGGCCGATGAGCGGCACGCACGACGTCCGGCTGCTGGACGTCTTCAAGGGCCAGCCCAAGGCGGTGTGGATCACGGCGTTCGCCGCGGTGATCGCCTTCATGGGCATCGGGCTGGTCGACCCGATCCTGTTGTCCATCGCCGAAGCCCTGCACGCCGGGCCCGAGCAGGTGACCTTGCTGTTCTCGTCCTACCTGGGCGTTCAGGTCGTCGCGATGCTCATCACCGGCGCGTTCAGCGCCCGCTTCGGCCCGAAGCGGACCGTGGTGACCGGCCTGGTCCTGATCGTGCTGGCCACCGTCGCCTGCGCGCTCGCCGCGTCGATCGGGCAGCTCGTGGCGCTGCGGGCGGTGTGGGGCCTGGGCAACGCGTTCTTCATCGCCACCGCCCTGTCGGTGATCGTCGGGGCGGCCAGCGGCGGGCAGCAGGCGGCGATCCTGCTCTACGAGGCGGCGCTCGGCATCGGCCTGTCCACCGGCCCGCTGCTCGGCGCGCTGCTGGGCAACATCTCCTGGCGCGGCCCGTTCGCGGGCACCGCGGTGCTGATGGCCATCGCGCTGGTGCTCTCGGCCGGTTTCCTGCCCGCCGACGAGAAGGACCCGGCGAAGCGGCCGAAGGTCCGGCTGCTCGACCCGCTGCGCGCCCTCAAGCACGGCGGCCTGCTGCGCACGGCGCTCGGCTCGGCGTTCTACACGGCGGCGTTCTTCGTGGTGCTGGCCTGGGCGCCGTTCGTGCTGGAGTTCGGCGCCATCGCCGTCGGCCTGGTGTTCTTCGGCTGGGGCCTGTGCGTGGCGGTCGCCGGCGTGACGCTCGCCCCGAAGCTCGCCGCCCGGTTCGGCGACGCGGGCGGCACGGTGCTCGCGGTGCTGCTCTACGCGGTGCTGCTGGCGGTGATGGCGATCGGGCCGAAGCCGGTCGTGGTGGTCGCGGTGATCCTCAGCGGTATCGCCTCCGGCCTGCTCAACACCTTGTTCACCGGGACCGCGATGAGCGTGAGCGACGCGCCGCGCCCGGTGGCCAGCGCCGGGTACAACTTCTGCCGCTGGTTCGGCGGGGCCGTGGCGGCGACCCTGGTCGGGCACGTCGCGGACTGGTTCGGTTCGCCGCACGCCCCGTTCGCGGTGGCCGCGGTGCTGTGCGTGATCTCGGCGTGCCTGCTGGTCGCGGACCTGCGCAAGCGGGAGGACCCGCACCGCATCCCGGTGGAGGCCGCCGCCGTCGGCGAGGAGTTCTGACCCGAACCCCGGTGAACGGACCGTTCGCCCAATCCCGTTGGACGAACGGTCCGTTCACTTTTCGGCACCGGGGTGAACGGTCCGTTCGTCCGATCCGCTTGGACGAACGGTCCGTTCACTCCTGTCGCGGACCGGGTGCTCGGCGGGATCATGCTGAGTGCCGGTGATGGCGCAGAGTGAGCAAGTCACGCGAACCAGCGACCGAAACCGCCGCTGCATGCGCAACGTGAGCGACCTAGCGTCATGATTTCGGGTGCTGTTCACCTTCTTGTCCAGGAACTCTCGCCTGATCGGCATAGCGTCACGGTGTTCCTGACTGACATCTGGAGGTCCGTTTGCCTTCCCGACCGGACAGCGGGCGGGTCGTCCCGCTCCCACTTCTGTCGAACCACTCCGCGCGCCGCGCCTCGGCGACCTGCAAGTACCGCTGCGGCAACGCCTGCGCGCACGAGGCGCCGAACACCTCGGACAACGGCTACTTCGGCGACATCGTGGAGAGCGTGCTCGACCGCCGCGGCGCGCTCAAAGCGGGCGGCGTGCTGGCGCTCGCCGTCGGGGGCGCCGCCGCGCTGTCCGGCACCGCCGCGGCCGCCGCACCACCGGCGGCAGCGGGCGGACCGGTGGTGCCGGGCACCGACTTCGCGCCGGTCGCGCCGAACAAGGAAGACCGCGTCACGGTCCCCGAGGGCTACGAGCAGGGCATCGTGATCCGCTGGGGCGACCCGCTCGTCGAGGGCGCGCCGGAGTTCGACTTCCACGGCCAGACCGCGGAGGCCCAGGAGAAGCAGTTCGGCTACAACAACGACTTCGCCGGGCTCGTCCCGCTGGACGGCGAGGGCAGGCGGGGCCTGCTCGTGGTCAACCACGAGTACACCACCGAGTCGCACATGTTCTCGAACTACGACGAGGACAACCCCACCGAGCAGCAGGTCCGCATCTCGTGGGCCGCGCACGGCCTGTCCGTGGTGTACGTGGAGAAGGACCGCGCCAAGGGGCTCGTGCCGAAGCCCAGCGAGTACAACCGGCGGATCACCCTGAACACCGAGTTCGAGGTGCGCGGGCCCGCGGCGGGCAGCGACCACCTCAAGACCTCGGCGGACCCCACCGGCACCAAGGTGTTCGGCACCCAGAACAACTGCGCGGGCGGCGTCACCCCGTGGGGCACGATCCTGTCCGGCGAGGAGAACTTCCACCAGTACTTCGGGCACTCCGAGCTGATCACCGATCCGGTCGCGGCGAAGCGCTACGAGCGCTACGCCGTCGGCACCGGTGAGACCGACCGCAAGTGGGAGCGCTTCGACAAGCGCTGGGACGTCTCCCAGGAGCCGAACGAGGCGCACCGCTTCGGCTGGATCGTGGAGATCGACCCGAACGACCCCGAGTCGACGCCGATCAAGCACACCGCGCTGGGCCGCTTCAAGCACGAGGGCGCGACCATCAAGATCGCCGAGGACGGCCGGGTCGTGGCCTACTCCGGTGACGACGAGCGCTTCGACTACATCTACAAGTACGTCTCGAACGGGCGCTTCAAGCCCGGCAAGAGCGCGCACGCGCGGCGGCACAACTCGGCGCTGCTCGACGACGGCACCCTCTACGTCGCCAAGTTCAGCGGTAACAGCCCGCCCGAGGAGATCGACGGCACCGGGAAGCTGCCCGCGGACGGGCACTTCGACGGCACCGGCGAGTGGCTGAAGCTGGCCAGCGGCACCGAGTCCTTCGTGCCGGGCTTCACCGCCGACGAGGTCTACGTGTTCACCCGGCTCGCCGCCGACGAGCTGGGCGCGACGAAGATGGACCGCCCGGAGGACATCGAGCCCAACCCGGTCAACGGCCGCATCTACTGCGCCCTGACGAACAACTCCAACCGCGGCTCCGAGCGCAACGCGGCACCGGACGAGGCCAACCCGCGCGTCGGCAACAAGCACGGGCACATCCTGGAGTTCGACGACGACACCACCGGCACCGAGTTCCGCTGGAACCTGCTGCTGGTCTGCGGTGACCCGAACGATCCGGGCACCTACTTCGGCGGTTTCGACAAGTCCCAGGTCAGCCCGATCTCCTGCCCGGACAACGTGACCTTCGACCGTTTCGGCAACCTGTGGATCACGACCGACGGCAACGAGCTCGGCTCCAACGACGGCCTGTTCGCGGTGCCGGTCGACGGTCCGGAGCGCGGCAAGGTGAAGCAGTTCCTCACCGTGCCGGTGGGCGCAGAGACCTGCGGTCCCGTGGTGCTCGACGACCTGATCACGGTCAACGTGCAGCACCCCGGCGAGGACGCCGAGGACGCCCAGCACCCGACCTCGCACTGGCCGGACGGCGGCGATTCGCAGCCGCGGCCGTCGGTGGCCGTGGTGTGGCGGCAGGACGGCGGTGAGATCGGCCGACGCTGATCTCACCTGCGAGCGCGGGGGCCTTCCGAATCCGGGAGGCCCTCGTTGCGCTCGTCAGCCCCGTCGGCGCGAGCGCCCAGTGGTGCTCGTGCTCCGCCGCTCCCGTTCCTGCTCGGTGAGCCGCTTCGCCTGCGACGGCCGGTCGGCGGAACCGAGTCGCGACCGCGACCGGCATCGCGGGCACGCCGAGGTTCGGCAGGCACAGGAACGGCACCGATCGGGCCGCGGCCTCGCACTGGACGCGGTCGCGGCGACGTCGATGCTGGTCACCGGAGTGCCTTAGCCGTCCACCCGGGCGAGGTCAAGACCGTCCAGCGGAGTGGGACGACCGGCGACCGTGCGCCATCGTGCGACGGATACGATTCAGACCATGTCTGAACGTCCGATCGCCCTGGTCACGGGTGCTTCCCGTGGCGTCGGGGCCGCAGTCGCCCGCGCCCTTTCCGAAACCCACGACGTGCTGCTCGGCGGCCGGGACGGCGAGGCGCTGCGCGCGTTGGCGGCGGAGATCGACGGCGCCCGGCCGTGGCCGGTGGAACTGACCGACGCCGACGCGGTGGCCGCGGCGGTGCGCGACATCGACCGGCTGGACGTGCTGGTGCACAGCGCCGGTCTCGTCGAGCTCGGCGCGGTCGCGGACACCGGCGTGGACTCGTGGCGGCGCACCTTCGAGCTGAACCTGTTCGCGGTGACCGAGCTGACGCGGCTGCTGCTGCCGACCTTGCGCGCCGACTCCGGCCACGTGGTGCTGATCAACTCCGGTGCGGGCAAGGAGGCGAAGCCGAACTGGGGCTCCTACGCGGCGAGCAAGTTCGCGCTGCGCGCGTTCGCCGACGTGCTGCGCGCCGAGGAAGCGGCCAACGGCGTGCGGGTGACCTCGGTCTTCCCCGGCCGGATCAACACCGACATGCAGCGCGAGGTGCGCGACTCCGAGGGCGGCGAGTTCCAGCCGGAGCGCTACCTGCGTCCCGAGTCGGTCGCCGGGCCGGTCTGCTCCGCCGTGCGCGCCGCCGCCGACGCGCACCTCACCGAGATCGTCGTGCGCCCTTCCTGAACCGCACCCGACGACGCCCGGGCGGGGCGCCGCACCTAGCGTGACGTCGTGACCGTGCTGCGTTCGATCGTGCTGTTCGCCCTGGCCGCCGTGGCGGAGATCGGCGGGGCCTGGCTGGTCTGGCAGGGAGTGCGCGAGCACAAGGGCCTGCTGTGGATGGGCGCCGGAGTGCTCGCGCTCGGCGCCTATGGCTTCGTGGCCACGTTGCAGCCGGACGCGAACTTCGGACGCATCCTCGCCGCGTACGGCGGTGTCTTCGTCGCGGGCTCGCTCGGCTGGGCGATGCTGCTCGACGGGTTCCGCCCGGACCGCTGGGACCTGGCGGGCGCCGCCCTCTGCCTGCTCGGCGTCGCCGTGATCATGTACGCGCCCCGGTCCTGAGCTCGCGGTCCGAAAGCGGCCTCAGGACGCGAGAACGGGAGGGCGTCCGCGGACACCCTCCCGTTCTCGCCACCGCGAGCCGCTACTGCACGCTGATCGTCGCGTGCCGATCGGTCTCCTGCCCGCCTTCGGCGGGACCCTTGCCGACGACCTCCAGCCGCTCGGCGGGCACGCCCGCCTCCGCGAACTTGTCCGCGACGGCCTGCGCCCGCTGCTGGGAGAGCTGCTGGTCCTCCGGCGACGGGCTGCCGGTGTTGGCGACGAAGCCTTCGACGGTGAACTTCAGTTCCTGCGGCGCGTTCTTGGCCAGTTCCGCGGCCTTCGTCGCGGTCTGCTCGCCCTGCTCGGTCAGCTCCGGGCTGTCGGCCTGGAAGGTGATCGGGCTCTGCTGCAGCGCCTGGTCGATCTGCTGCTGCAGCGCGGCCTTCGCCGCGGCCGGGTCGGGGCCCGGAGGAGGCGGCGGCGCCTGTTCCTGCTGCTGCTCCTGGGCGGGCGGCGGCGGGGCGGGCACTTGGCCTTCCTGGCCCCCTTGCCCTTGGTTCCCGCCGCCGGAGCAGCCGCTGAGCAGCGCGACGGCGAGCGTGGCCGCGGCCACGCCGTAGTGGGCTTTCGTTCGGTCCATGCCGACCTCCGCAGTCGAGCTCGCCGGGCGCGTGCGGCACCCGGTGCGTGGGCGAGTCCCATTGGATGCCGCGGACGCCTGGCGGGCAGGTCGGGATCAGCGGCTCAACTCGTTCGTGTGAAACCGGTGCGGTTGCGAGATGACCCGCAGGGCCGGTGCGCGTGGCGGTCCGGCGCATGTCACACGGCGTTTCAGGTGGTTTCGGGCCCACCCGCTCGACAGAAGTTACTGCTAAGTAATACGCTGGAGTTACCGACGAGTAAGGCCATGTCCGGAGAGCGGGGCCGGCTCGGGATCATCAGTTCGGAGAGGGAGCCTGCGAAATGGGCCACTACAAGAGCAACGTCCGCGACCTCGAATTCAACTTGTTCGAGTTGTTCAAGGTGCAAGAGCGGCTGGGCACCGGGGCGTTCGAGCAGTCCGACGAGGACACCGTGCGCGGTGTGCTCAGCGAGCTCAACAGCCTCGCCACCGGGCCCCTCGCGGAGTCCTTCGCGGAAGGTGACCGCACCCCGGCGAAGTTCGACCCGAAGACCCACTCGGTGACGCTGCCCGAGTCGTTCAAGAAGTCCTACCAGCAGGTCATGGACGGGGAGTGGTGGCGGCTCGGGCTCTCCGACGAGCTCGGCGGCTACGGCATCCCGCCGACCGTGCAGTGGGCCACCTCCGAGCTGATCCTCGGCGCCAACCCGGCCGTCTACATGTACATGGCCGGGCCCCAGTTCGCCGGGATCATGCACAAGAACGGCACCGACCAGCAGAAGCGCTGGGCCGACCTGATGATCGAGCGGCTCTGGGGCGCCACGATGGTGCTGACCGAGCCGGACGCGGGCTCCGACGTCGGCTCCGGGCGCACCAAGGCCATCAAGCAGGCCGACGGCAGCTGGCACCTCGACGGCGTGAAGCGGTTCATCACCTCCGCCGACCAGGACATGACCGAGAACATCATGCACCTGGTGCTGGCCCGCCCCGAGGGCGAAGGCGTGGAGAGCAAGCCCGGCACCAAGGGCCTGAGCCTGTTCCTCGTGCCGAAGTTCCACTTCGACGAGGAGACCGGCGCCCCCGGCGAGCGCAACGGCGCCTTCGTCACCAACGTCGAGCACAAGATGGGCCTCAACGCCTCCGCCACCTGCGAGCTGACCTTCGGCCAGCACGGCACCCCGGCGCAGGGCTGGCTGCTCGGCGAGGTGCACGACGGCATCGCGCAGATGTTCCAGGTCATCGAGTACGCCCGGATGATGGTCGGCACCAAGGCCATCGCGACGCTGTCCACCGGCTACCTCAACGCGCTGGAGTACGCCAAGGAGCGCCAGCAGGGCGCGGACCTCACCAGGGCCACCGACAAGACCGCCCCGCGCGTCACGATCACCAACCACCCCGACGTGCGCCGCATCCTGCTGCTGCAGAAGGCGTACGCGGAGGGCCTGCGCGCGGTGTACCTCTACACCGCGACGTACCAGGACCAGATCGCCCAGGGCAAGGCCACCGGCGAGGACGTCGCGCTGGCCGAGCAGGTCAACGACCTGCTGCTGCCGATCGTCAAGGGCGTGGGATCGGAGCGGGCGTACGAGAACCTGACGCTGTCGCTGCAGACCCTCGGCGGCTCCGGCTACCTGCAGGACTACCCGATCGAGCAGTACATCCGGGACGCCAAGATCGACAGCCTGTACGAGGGCACCACGGCGATCCAGGCGCAGGACTTCTTCTTCCGCAAGATCGTGCGCAACAACGGCGCGGCCCTCGGCCACATCGCCGCCGAGGTGCAGAAGTCGCTGGAGGCCGAAGGCGCCGACGAGCGGCTCAAGGAGGAGCGGGCGCTGGTCGCGCAGGCGCTGGAGGACGCGCAGGGCACCCTCGGCGCCGTGTTCGGCTTCCTGACCTCCGCGCAGGAGGACGTGAACAACATCTACAAGGTCGGCCAGCACGCCGTCACGGTCCTGATGAGCATGGGCGACCTGCTCATCGGCTGGCTGCTGCTGCGCCAGGCCGAGGTGGCGCTGGCCGCGCTGGACGCGGGCGCCTCGGCCAAGGACCAGTCCTACTACCAGGGCAAGGTCGCGGTGGCGCGCTTCTTCGCGAAGAACGTGCTGCCGGAGCTGTCCTCCCGCCGCAAGGTCGTGGAGAACGCCGACAACGCGATCATGGAGCTGGACGAGTCGGTGTTCTGATCCGGACCGGCACGGCCTGACCCGACGTGGGCGCTCACTCCGAGGGAGTGGGCGCCCACGTTCGCGTTCGGGCGGGGGCACCGCCCGGCTCCACCACCGGCGGGGCGACGGCCGAACCGGCCCGCCGCGCGGGCGAACCCGCGGTCTCCGGCGGCGGTGCCGCGGACGTGAGAAGGCCCCTCCCGGTTCCGGGAGGGGCCTTCTCGGTGCTCGGTCAGCGCGGCGCGGGGCCGGGCGGAGGTCCGCAGTGGATGATCGGCTGCGGGTTGTAGACCGTCTTGCTCGGGCTCTCCGTGGTGACCTTGCCGCTCTTGACGTCCTTCAAGGTCCGGGTGTCGGTGACCGTGAACCCACCGGTGCCCTTGCTCGGGCTGCACGGCTCGCCGGGCGGGACGACCTTCTCGTGGGGCGGCTTCGGAGCGGTGCGCTCACCCGTCTTCGAGCTCACGTCGTACTGCTTGGTGCCCCAGAACTTCACCGTGATCGACGACGGCGTCCACTCCGTGGTGATCATGACACCGCTGGCGAGCGTGTTCTTGAACTTCACGTCGATGACGCTGCTGCCGTCGGGGTTCTGGAACACCGTCGCTTCCCGGCCCGCCGGGTAGCGGCTGATGTAGTAGCTGTGCTCCTTGTGCTCCACGTCCTTGACGCCGGCGAAGTACGAGGCGTTGTACAGCGTGGTCGCGAACTGCGAGATGCCGCCGCCGACGGCCTTCGCGGGACGGCCGTCCTCGATGATCCCGGACTCGACGTAGCCCTGGGCGGTGCCGCGCGGCCCGGTGTGGCCGTTGAGGCTGAACGTCTCGCCGGGCTTCACGACCGCGCCGTTGACCTGCTCGGCGGTCCGCCTGATGTTCACGCCGGAGGCCGTTTCGAAGCCCTCGGTCTTGAACTCGCTGATGACTTCCTTGATGCCGAGCCCGTTGGCCTGGTCGGTGTTGAACGCGGGCGGCTGCTGCTCGTAGATCGCCTGCAGGGTGCGGTCCTGCTTCTTGCGGACCACGTCGTCGAGCTTCTCGAAGCTCTTCTCCCAGTTCACGCCGCGGCCGTCCAGCGACGGGCGCACCACGGGCCCGCCGCCTTCGAGAACGATCTCGGCGTCCTTCGCGGGCTTCATCGTGTCCCTGAGCTGCGGGTCGAGACCGCCGATGAGGACCGGCGCGTCGAGGTGCGAGCGCAGCCCGCCCTTGCCGTCCGGTTCGAACCGCAGCGCGGCGGCGATGGTCTCGGGTGCGAGCGCGGCGTCGTGGCCCTCGCCCTTGACGTTCACCGGGCCGGACACCGCGGGCTGGGCCACGTTGCGCAACGCCTGGTGCACGCCGTCGGAGGTGGTGTTCACGGCCTGCTCGGTGAACGGGACCTGCACCGGTCCGCCCTTCGCCCAGTCCGCCATCACCTGGTCGGCGGCCACGCTCACGTCCACGGAACGGCCGGTGACCGGCTCGACCGCGACCGGCGTGGTGCCCTCGAACTTGATGGTGCCTTCCGAGGCGGCCCGCTCCAGCTTCGGCTTGACCTGCTCCACCGCGGCCATGACCTGCTGCTCGTCGCCATGGCTGACGGGGTAGATCTCGCGGTCGGTGAACAGCGAGGCGATCCGCGTGAACGGGTTCAGCGGCTGCTCACCGGCCTGCTCGATGGTGGCCGGCCAGTCCATCGTCAGCCCGGACTGCTCCGGCGAGATGGTGGCCGTCGCGTCGCCCGCCTTCAACTGCACCGGTTCCTGCAGGTTCGGGCCGAGCTCGTCGCGCAGCTTGCGCTGCGCGGCGGCCTCGGTGAGCCCGCCGACCTGCACGTCGGCGACGGTGGTGCCGCGCGGCACGGTGCCGCTGCTGAACATCAGGTCGCCCACGTAGAGCAGGCTTAACAAGCCGACCGCGACCCCGGCCGCGATGCCGCCGCGGATCAGCCCGCGACGGTCGCGCGGGGCGCTCGCCTGTTCCGGCGGGTCCTCGGCGAAGCCGCCGCCGATGCCACCGGCGAACCCGCTCGCCCACGGCGACGGCTCGGCGGGCACCTTCGGGATGTTCTGGGTGCGTTCCGCGTCGCCCTCGGGGAACCCGGTCTGCTCGGTCGGCAGCTGCGCGAACGAACCGGCGACGGCCTGCGTCGTCGGCGTCTGGTCCGCGGGCGGCTGCTCGACCCGGGTGGTGGCGGCGGCCGAACCGGGGAAGCCGGGGGCGCCGAGGAAGTCCGTGGGCGAGGCGTAGCCGGCGTCCGGCTCGGTCACCTTCGGGATCGCCTGGGTGCGCTCGGCGTCGGCCTCCGGGGGCTCCTGCCCGAGGCGCTGCGTCTCGTCGGCGGCGGGCGACTGCTGCGTCAGCGTCGGACGCGTCTGCCGCTCCGAGAGGTCCTCCGGCGCGGTGTCCGCCCCCGCGGCGAGCTGCTCCGGCGAGATCTGCATGGTCCGCTCCGCCGGGGATTCCTGGGGCGCGGAAGCCGGGGTGCTCGGCCGCGTCGCGTCCGCGGCGGACTCCCCGGACCGGGTGGAACGGTCCGCTTCACCGGTCGGGTCGTCGCCCGCCGGCTTCCGGTTCGGATCGTCCCCGGATGAGACGTCGTAGTTTTCCGGCACCGCTTCCCCTTCATCGGTCTGGTCGTGCGGTGGGGCACATCAGCGAACAGGCGCCGGGACGGTCCGTCAAGGACGCCGTGTGCGCGTCACCCCGACAACGGTTCGGCAGCGCCCGGGTGGTCGCGCCGACCGCACCTCGCGGTGGATCACAGGTAGAGGCCGGTGCCCTGTTCGATCTGTTCGCTGGCCACGGCGTGCAGATCCCGCTCGCGCATCACCAGGTACGGCTGGCCCTGCACTTCGACCTCGAACTGCTCCTCGGGGTTGAACAGCACCTGGTCGCCGACCTTGACGGCCCGCACGTGGCTGCCCACCCCGAAGACCTCGCCCCAGAGCAGCCGCTTGGCCATCTGGGCGGTCGCCGGAATCACGATGCCGCCGCTGCTGCGACGTTCTCCGGATTCCGCGGAGACCCGCACCATGACGCGGTCATGCAGCATCTGGATCTCGAGCTTGGCATCGGTCACCCGAAAAGTTTACGTGCCCGCCTAGACGGGCCTTCCGCGCAGGGGGCGGCTCACGCGCCGGTGTCCATGCCGCCCATGACGAGCGGCAGCCGGTGCGCTCCGCCGGGTGCGATCCGCACCGGTACGCCCCAGTCCTGCCTGGTCAGGTTGCACGTGGGGTGTTCGACGGCGGGGTCGTCGGTGCAGCTGGCGGCCTGCGCGACGACGTGCAGCACGCCGTGTTCGATGCCGTCGGCGAGCACGAGCCGCCTGCTCAGGTCCGTTCCGGTGCCCGCGCCCTCGACCAGCAGTTCCGGCGGCGAGGCGGTGACCTCCAGCCGGGTGGACGGCCCGTAGCGGTCGTCGAGCTTGCCGCCGGGAGGCGGCGTGAACACGACCGCGAGCTCCAGCTCGCCGCCGCCGATCTCGGTTGCCGGGCGCGTGACCTGCTGCGACGCGCCTTCGATGAGCTTCGCGGAGACGCCGGGCGGCACCGGCCGCTCCAGCCGGTGCGCGGCGGAGGACACCACGACGAGCTCGCCGTCGATCACCGCCGCACCGGACGGCTCGGCCAGCCGCGTGGCCAACGTGGCCAGTTCGTTCGATGCCGGATCGTAACGTCGGAGGGCGCCGTTGTAGGTGTCGCAGACGGCGATGGAGCCATCCGGCAACACCGCTACTCCGAGCGGGTGCTGCAGCAGCGCCCGCTCGGCGGGCCCGTCGGCGTGGCCGAAGTCGAACAATCCGGCGCCGACGGCGGTGCGGACCGCGAAACCGCCCTCGGTGGGCTCCACCCAGCGCAGCGCGGAGGTCTCGGAGTCCGCGAGCCACAGCCGGTCGCCGCCGGCGGCGAGCCCGGAGGGCTGGGCGAAGAACGCCTCGGCGGCGTCCCCGTCGCGCAGGCCTTCGACGGTGGTGCCCGCGAACCGCCGCACCCGCTCGCCGCGCGGGTCGAACAGGCCCAGGGTGTGGTTGCCGGCCATCGCGACGACCACCCCGCCCGCGGGTTCCCACCAGGCCACGTCCCAAGGGCTGGTGAGCGGGGTCTCCAGCGCGGGTCCTTCGTCGGTGCCGTCGCGCCACTGCGCGCCGGTGCCCGCCACGGTCGTCACCTCGCCGTCGGCGAGCCGCACGCCGCGCAGCAGGTGGTTCACCGTGTCGGCGACGACGAGGTCGTAGCCCACGTCCGCGGCGACCTCGTCGGGCAGCACGGCGATCCCGGCGGGCTCGGCGAACGAGGCCTCGTCGGGTCCGCCGTCGGCGCTGCCCCGCGCGCCGCCGCCGATGCGCCGCAGCACCGTCTCGCCGTCCTGGGCGAACTCGACCAGCGAGTGGTTCGCGGAGTCCGACACCAGGATCGTGCCGGGGCCGGCGGCCACCTTCGCGGGGAAGCGCAGCGTCGTGGACTCGGGTTCCGGCGGCACGTACGGCCCGCCACCGCGGTGCAGGGTGCCCTTCGCGTCGTGCTCGGCGACGAGCTCGCGCAGGACGCCGCGCAACGCCTCGACGTGGCCTTCACCTGCGGCGACGTGCACCAGGTAGCCCTCGGGGTCCACCACCGCCAGCGTCGGCCACGCCTTCACGGCGTAGTTCTGCCAGGTGCTCAGTTCCGGGTCGTCGAGCACCGGGTGGTGCACGGAGTAGCGCTCGACGGCGGCGATCAGCGCGTCCGGGTCCGCCTCGTGCTCGAACTTCGGGGAGTGCACGCCGACGGTGACCAGCTCCGCGGCGAACTCCTCCTCCAGCGGGCGCAGCTCGTCAATCACGTGCAGGCAGTTGATGCAGCAGAACGTCCAGAAGTCCAGCAGGACGATCTTGCCGCGCAGGTCCGCGAGCTGGATCTCCTTGCCGCCGGTGTTCAGCCACTGGCGACCGGTGAACTCGGGTGCGCGGACGCGGGTGCGGGACGCGGTACTCACGTGCGGAGTCAACAACACCGCCCCGATCCGCTGTTCCCACGTCCACATCCTGGAACGCCGACAGCCGCAGCACGGGGTGGGTGCTGAACCGGAGCGGGGAGAGCGGGAACAAATCGGGGCGGGCGGCGCTTGATGTCGGTGCGCGGGCGGTGATCGACCCCGGAAATTGGAAGGCCCCGCGGTGCTGCCAGGTCGGGGGTCCGACAGCACCGCGGGGTCACCATGCATATCGACGGGACCCCCCGCGTTGTTACACGGCGGCCTCATCGTGACTCAAGTCACCTCTCTGTGGGTGAGTTGGCGCCGTTCTCCCGGGCGGTTTCGGCTTGTTGACCAGCGCATACGGTCATTTCGGCGGGTTTCCGGGGAACACGGGACTCCACTCGTTCGGCCGAGCGCCTGCGATGTGGACGGGAGTTCCCGACGGGCCCGCTCGCAAGCATGCTGGCGGACATGGATGCACAGCTGCGCGACGTGAGCCTGCCGTCCCGGATCGCCGAGCCGGGCGAGGGCATCAGCACGGCGGAGTTGGCGCTGGCCGCGCGCAACCACGGGATCCCGCTGGAGGCGCTGCGCTACGACGTCACCCCGATCGGGCTGCACTACCTGCTCACCCACTACGACATGCCCGCGCTGGACGCGGCGAGCTGGCGGTTGTCGCTGACCGGTTCGGTGGCGGGCGCGCGGGAGTTCGCGCTCGACGAGCTGCGGTCCCTGCCGTCCCGCACGGTGCGGGTGACCATGGAGTGCGCGGGCAACGGCCGGGCCCGGATGCATCCGCGCCCGGTGAGCCAGCCGTGGCTGGTGGAGGCCGTCGGCACCGCGGAGTGGACGGGGGTGCCGCTGCGCCACGTGCTCGACGCGGTGGGCGTGGGCGACTCGGCGGTCGAGGTCGTGTTCACCGGGGCCGATCACGGCGTGGAACGCGGTGTGGAGCAGGACTACCGGCGCGGCCTGCCGCTGGCGGAGGCGCTGCGCGACGACGTGCTGCTGGCCTACGAGATGAACGGTCAACCGCTGCCGCCGCAGCACGGGCATCCGGTGCGGCTGGTGGTGCCCGGCTGGTACGGCATGGCGCACGTGAAGTGGTTGCGGGAGATCTCGCTGGTCGACGAGCCGTTCACCGGCTACCAGAACGCCGTGGCGTACCGCCTCAAGCAGTCGGCGGACGATCCGGGCGTGCCCGCCACCCGCATCGAGCCGCGTTCGCTGATCGTGCCGCCGGGCTTCCCCGACTTCATGTCCCGCGACCGGGTGGTCCGGCCGGGGCCGCTGACGGTCACCGGCCGCGCCTGGTCCGGCCACGCCCCGATCACCCGCGTCGAGTTCAGCACCGACGGCGGCACCACCTGGGCGGACGCCGACCTGGACGCGGCGGGACCGCGCTGGGCGTGGCGCGGCTGGCGCGTGAGCTGGCGGGCGGAGCCCGGCGAGCACCTGCTCACCGCCCGAGCGACCGACGCCGAAGGCCACGTGCAGCCCGTGGACGAGCCCTGGAACCGAGGCGGCTTCGCCAACAACCTCGTCCATCACGTCCCGGTCACCTGCATCGAAGACTGACCCGCCCCACCCCGAACGCAACGAACGGCTTGGCGCCCCGAAAACCACCGACCCGTTCACCGATCACCGAGGGACCTCGCACCACCAACACCGACAAAGCCGCAAAGACACCCCCACGCCCCACCCGAAGGCCGTGCACCGGACAAGCGAAGCAAACCCGCCTAGCGTCGAAGCCGTGCGCTGGGCGGCGAAGCCCACCTGCCTCTCGGCCGAAGGCCGTGCTTTTGCGGCGTAGCCGTGCTTAGCGGCGAAGCCGTGCAGTGGGCGGGCGAAGCCACGCCTGCCTCGCGGCCGAAGGCCGTGCCTCGCGGCGAAGCCGTGCCTTGGGCGAGCGGAGCGAAGTCTGCCTGGCGGCCGTAGGCCGTGCCTGTATGTGCGAAGCACATAGCCCACGTCAAAAAAGTGGCCCATCCGCGGGTTCTCAGCCGGTCTCTCGCGAGGACAGCTTTTCCCTCGTGGCGGAGCCACTTGGGAAAAAGATCCCGCAGCGAGAGACCGGCTGAGGTTCCGCCACCCAACCCCCAAAGCAGAACGACCGGCTCGAATCACCGCTCCAGGATCGCAGTGACCCCCTGCCCGCCTGCTGCGCAGACGGAGATCAGCCCACGACCGGAACCGCGTTCGGACAGCAGTTTCGACAGGGTCGCCACGATCCGTCCGCCGGTGGCGGCGAACGGGTGCCCGGCGGCCAGCGAGGAGCCGTTGACGTTCAGCTTCGCCGGGTCGATCTCGCCGAGCGGCGCGTCGAGGCCGAGCCGGTCCTTGCAGAAGTCGGGGTCCTGCCAGGACTTCAGCGTCGCCAGTACCTGCGAGGCGAACGCTTCGTGGATCTCGTAGAAGTCGAAGTCGCCGAGTCCGATCCCGGCCCGCTCCAGCAGCTTCGGCACCGCGTACGCCGGTGCCATCAGCAGGCCTTCGTCGCCGCTGACGTGGTCGACGGCGGCGGGCACGATGTCGCTGAGGTACGCGAGCACGGGCAGCTTGTGCGCTTTCGCCCATTCTTCGCTGGCCAGCAGCACCGTGGAGGCGCCGTCGCTGAGCGGCGTCGAGTTGCCCGCCGTCATCGTCGCGCCGTCGCCCTTGCCGAACACGGGCTTGAGCTTGGCGAGCTTTTCGGCGGTGCTGTCGGGGCGCAGGTTCTGGTCCCGCGTCTGGCCTTGGAACGGGGTGATCAGGTCGTCGAAGAAGCCGCGGTCGTAGGCGGCGGCGAGGCGCTGGTGGCTGCGGGCGGCGAGTTCGTCCTGGTCTTCGCGGCCGACCTGCCAGTCCAGCGCGGTGCGGGCGGCGTGCTCGCCCATCGACAGGCCGGTGCGCGGTTCGGAGTTCTCCGGGATGTCGGGCACGACGTGCTGGGGCCGGACGCCGGTGAGCGCTTTGACCTTGCCGCCGGTGGTCTTGGCGTGGTTGGCGGCGAGCAGCACCCGGCGCAGGTCGTCGTTGACGGCGATCGGCGCGTCGCTGGCGCTGTCGACGCCGCCGGCGATGCCCGAGTCGAGCTGTCCGAGCGCGATCTTGTTCGCGACGGAGGTCACGGCTTCGAGGCCGGTCGCGCAGGCCATCTGCACGTCGTGGGCGGGGGTGCGCGGGTCCAGGCCGGAGCCGAGCACGGTTTCCCGCGCCAGGTTGAAGTCGCGGCTGTGCTTGAGGACCGCGCCCGCGACGAACTCGCCGACGAGTTCGCCTTGGAGGCCGAAGCGGGCGATCAGCCCGTCCAGCGCGGCGGTGAGCATGTCCTGGTTGGACGCCTGCGTGTAGGGGCCGCCGGATCGGGTGAAGGGGATCCGGTTGCCGCCGACGATCGCGACGCGTCGAGTGGTGGGCATGCGGGACTCCTTCGAGACGGGACCGGTGGTCCGTGTGGTCGTGACTGCGGGCGGGCCGTGACCGCTGCCGGGTGCCGGCGGCGGTCGGTTTTCCGCCGGGGTGGCCGGGCGCCGGATCGGCCGGGGCGGGCCGATCGTGCCGGGGCTCTGGTGCCGACCCCTCGGACCCTCTAACCTACCCGTGGGTAGGTTAGACGTCGAGTCCGCTGCCCGCGCGTCCGCCGTGCTTCGGCGAGCGGGCCCTGCCAAGTTCACCCGACCACCCGCCTCCACGGGAGCACGCATGTCCGACCGGTACCAGCAGTTCACCTCGACCGGATTCGGTCGATCGCTCGCCCAGCGCCTCGGCCTGCCTACCCCCACGCCGCTGCGCCGCTACCAGCCCGGTGACCCGGTGGTGAACGGCCCGGTGCTCACCGGCGCCGCCGACGGCTCGCGGCTCGGCGACGCGATCGCGGCGACGTTGCGCGCCGTCGACGCCGAGGTCCGCACCGAATCCGCCGAGGACGCCCGCTACGCCGCGCTGGTCTTCGACGCCACCGGCATCACCTCCAGCGACCAGCTCAACCAGCTGCGCGCCTTCTTCGGGCCGGTGATCCGCCAGGTCGGCACCTGCGGCCGGGTGATCGTGCTGGGCACCCCGCCGGAGGAGACCACCGACGCGCGCGAGCGCGTCGCGCAGCGGGCGCTGGAAGGCTTCGTGCGCACCGTCGGCAAGGAGCTCAAGCGCGGCGCCACCGCTCAGCTCGTGTACGCCTCCGAAGGCGCCGAGCAGTCCCTCGACTCGACGCTGAGCTTCCTGCTCTCGGCGAAGTCCGCGTTCGTCTCCGCCCAGGTCGTGCGGGTCGGCCGCGCCGAGGCGCCGCAGGTCGACAGGGAGAAGCCGCTCAAGGACAAGGTCGCGCTGGTCACCGGTGCCTCCCGGGGCATCGGCGAGTCGATCGCGGAGACCCTCGCCCGCGACGGCGCGCACGTCGTCTGCCTGGACATCCCGGCGCAGGGCGACGACCTCACGAAGGTCGCCAACCGCATCGGCGGCTCCGCGCTGCAGCTCGACATCACCGCGGAGGACGCGCCGCAGCGCATCGTCGAGCACTTCGCCGAGCGCCACGACGGGCTCGACGTCGTCGTGCACAACGCGGGCATCACCAGGGACAAGACGCTCGGGCGGATGGACGACGGGCGCTGGGACTCGGTGCTGGCGGTGAACCTCACCGCGCAGGAGCGCATCAACGAGGCGCTGCTCGCGGACGGCTCGCCGCTGCGCGACGGCGGCAGGCTCATCGGCGTCGCCTCGATCAGCGGCATCGCGGGCAACGTGGGGCAGGCCAACTACGCGGCCTCCAAGGCGGGCGTGATCGGCCTGGTGCAGGCGCTGGCGCCGGTCGCGGCCCGGCGCGGCGCCACCATCAACGCCGTCGCGCCCGGCTTCATCGAGACGAAGATGACCGCGGCCGTGCCGCTGTTCATCCGCGAAGCGGGCCGCCGGATGAGCAGCCTCTCGCAGGGCGGCCGGCCGGTCGACGTCGCCGAGACCATCGCCTGGTACGCCAACCCGGCCTCCTCCGGGGTCAACGGCAACGTCGTGCGGGTCTGCGGCCAGAGCCTGCTGGGGGCGTGATGAGCACCGAAGTCGACGCGGCGCCGAACCTCTCCGCGCTCTACGCGAAGGCCGCCGTCACCGGTCCGATCCGGCGCGGCGGCGAGCTGCCCGCCACCGAGTACGTCCGGCGCGACATCACGATCGACCACGCGCACCTCGCCGAGTACGACCGGGTCTGCGGCTTCGGGCTGCGCGACGTGCTGCCCGCGACCTATCCGCACGTGCTCTCGTTCGGGCTGTCCGTGCGGCTGATGACGGATCCAGGCTTCCCGTTCCCGCTGGTCGGACTGGTGCACGTGGCCAACAGCATCACCGTGCACCGGCCGGTGCTGGTGACCGACGTGCTCACCCAGCGGGTCCGGGTGGCGAACCTGCGCCCGCACCCCAAGGGCAGGCAGCTCGACGTGATCACCGAGACCAGCGTCGAGGACGAGGTGGTGTGGCGGGAGACGAGCACCTACCTGCGCCGCGGCAGGTCCGACGATTCCGCGCCGCGCGCCGACCGGGTCGCGGAGATCGAGCCCGGCTCCCCCACCGCGTTCTGGCAGGTGCCCGCCGACCAGGGGCGTCGCTACGCGGCGGTGTCCGGGGACCGCAACCCGATCCACCTGCGGGCGCTGACGGCGAAGGCGTTCGGCTTCCCGCGCGCCATCGCGCACGGCATGTGGACGAAGGCGCGGGCGCTGGCCGCGCTGGAGGGAAGGCTGCCGGAGTCGTACACGGTGGACGTCGACTTCGTGAAGCCGCTGCTGCTGCCTTCGAAGGTGGAGTTCACCGCGATCGGGGACCCGGGCGACGGCGCCACGTTCGCCGTGCACTCCCGGTCCGGCAAGCCGCACCTGTTGGGACGGGTGCACTGACCTGCGGGAAGGCGGGGAAAGGTCCGCTGCGGAGCGGACCTGGATGAGGGAGGGCGGGGGCGGTCGAGTCGCGGGGGTCAGGTAAGCGACTCGGCCGTTCCCGCCCAGCTCAGTCCTCGTTCGCCGGGGCTTCGGAGCTCGCCGGGGCCCAGGAACGGCCTTCGACGAGGTCGCCGAAGCCCATCCAGGCGAGGTTCATCAGGCGCATCGCCAGCCCGTCCGCGGTGTGCTCGGGATGTTCGATCCACCAGTCCAGCAGCGATTCGCCCGCGCCGACGAGCGCCGCCGCGAACGGTTCCATCTGCTGGACCTGCATCGGCCGGACCGCGTTCTCGGTGGCGCGGGCCAGCAGCGTCGCGATGAGGACCACCGCCCGTTCCCGCCACTGCCCGAACTCGGTGGCGAACGGCTCGCCACCGGCGGCGGCCTGCCGGTGCACCAGCGTCCAGCTGGCGCGGTTGCGCTGCACGTAGTCGAAGAACACCCGCAGCCCGCGCCACAGCTGCTCGTCGGGCGTCACCTCGGGGTCGACGGCGGTCCCGATGGCTTCGATGAGCCGGTTGGCCTCGCGTTGGATGCACGCCACGAACAGCTCTTCCTTGGAGCCGAGGTAGGCGTAGATCATGGGCTTGGAGATGCCGGCGACTTCGGAGATCTCGTCCATCGACGCGAGGTGGAAGCCGCGGGCGGCGTAGACCTCGACGGCCGCGTCGAGGATCTGGCGTTCCCGCACCGAGCGCGGCAGCCGCCTGCTGCGGGGGCGCGGGTTCTCCTCGTGATCGTCCGGGTCGGACTGCATCCCACCTCCTGTTTCCCTGGCCGGGGCGCTCGTCGGCCGGTCTGCCGATCGGGTGTCGTAGCGTCGTTCGGCCGGTTCGGATCTGCGGGAAAGGCTAGAGCAGAACGATCAGCGGCATGCCTTGCCCGCCTAACCTACTGACGCGTAGTCTTACCCGCCAGTAGGTAAATGGAGGTCACATGTCCCAGACGGATCCGATCAGCGCGCTCGCCGAAGCGGACCCCAAGAAGATCGGCGAGGAGGAGTTCGTCGCGCTGCTCGAAGCGGCATCGACCCAGGCCTCCAATGGCACCGCAGACCTCAGCGCCCTGCGCCCCGAGCAGTTCGCCAAGCTGATCTCCCGCGCGTCCGCGAAGCAGGTCGAAGCGGTCATGGCCCGCCCCGAACTGCGCGTGCAGGTGCTCGACGAGGTCTTCCGCCGGATGAGCGAGCACTTCAAATCGGACAAGGCCCGCTCCACCGAGGCCGTCGTGCGCTGGCGCATCGGCACCGACGAGCAGGACACCGTGCGCTACGAATCCGTGCTCTCCGGCGGTACCTGCACGGTGAACAAGGAGCCGCAGCACGACGACCCGCGCGTCACCATCATGATCACTCCGGTGGAATTCCTCAAGCTGGTCTCCGGCAACGCCTCGGCCCCGGTGCAGTTCATGAGCGGGAAGCTGAAGGTCGCCGGCGACGTCGGATTCGCCGCGGGACTCACCAAGCTCTTCCAGATCCCCAAGGCCTGATCCGCCCCCACGGCTGAGAACCCGCGGCGGCCCGCGGTCGTTGCTCCGCCGGGAGGGGACAACCGGAATCGCCGCCGCGCCCGCCCCGTCGACCGCCAGGGTCGAGGTCGCGCACCCTCCACCACCGCGTCACGCACTCCGCCACGAACTGAAGGATTTTGATGAGCTTCTCCCTGGAACTGAGCGAAGAACACACCGACCTGCGCGATTGGGTGCACGGATTCGCTGAGAAGGTCATCCGCCCGGCCGCGGCGGAGTGGGACGAGCGGGAGGAGACTCCCTGGCCGATCATCCAGGAGGCCGCCAAGGTCGGCCTCTACGGCTTCGAGACCATCGCGACCTTCTGGGCCGACGACACGGGCCTGTCGCTGCCCATCGCCAACGAAGAGCTGTTCTGGGGCGACGGCGGCATCGGCATGGCGATCTTCGGCACGACGCTGGCCGTCGCGGGCATCTTCGCCGCGGGCACCCCGGACCAGATGGCCGAGTGGGTGCCGCAGTGCTACGGCGACGAGGACGACCCGAAGGTCGGCGCGTTCTGCTCCTCGGAGCCGGCCGCGGGCTCGGACGTCTCGGCGATGCGCACCCGCGCCGTCTACGACGAGGCCAAGGACGAATGGGTACTCAACGGCCAGAAGGCCTGGGCCACCAACGGCGGCATCGCCAACGTGCACGTCGTGCAGGCCGTCGTCGACTCCTCGCTCGGTTCGCGCGGGCAGGCCGCGTTCATCATCCCGCCCGGCACCAAGGGCCTGGAAGCTCCCAGCAAGATCAAGAAGCACGGGCTGCGCGCCTCGCACACCGCCGACGTGTTCCTCGACGACGTGCGGGTGCCCGGCAGCTGCCTGCTCGGCGGCAAGGACAAGCTGGACGAGAAGCTCGCCCGCGCCCGCGAAGGCGGCGGGAAGGGCGGCGGCCAGGCCGCGATGAAGACCTTCGAGCTGTCGCGGCCCACCGTCGGCGCCCAGGCGCTCGGCATCGCGCGCGCCTCCTACGAGCACGCGCTGGAGTACGCAAAGGAGCGCGAGACCTTCGGCAGGCCGATCATCGACAACCAGTCGATCGCCTTCACCCTCGCCGACATGCGCATGGAGATCGACGCGGCGCGGCTGCTGGTGTGGCGCGCGGCGTGGATGGGCCGCAACGACGTGCCGTTCACCGCGGGCGAGGGCTCGATGTCGAAGCTCAAGGCCGGCCGGGTCGCGACCTGGGCGACCGAGCGCGCCATCCAGATCCTCGGCGGCAACGGCTACACGCGGGAGTTCCCCGTCGAGCGCCTGCACCGCGACGCGAAGATCTACGACATCTTTGAGGGCACCGAGCAGATCCAGCAGCTCGTCGTCGCCCGCAACATCTCCGGCCGCCACATCCGATGAGCCGGTAGGCCGGTCTCCGGTGCGAAAGCCCCTGACGTCGTGGACGTCAGGGGCTTCCCGCCGTCGTGACCGGTCAGTCGTTCCACCGGGCGAGCACGTTCTTGACCCGCGGGACCGCGGCGTTGAAGTGGCTCCACGGGATCACTCCCGCGTGCTGCAATTTCCCCACGAGCACCGCCGGGTGGACTCCGAGCCGAGCTGCTTCCGCCTCGACCGCGGCCTTCGAAATCCGGCCCGTCGTAGCGAACCGCCCGGGGATCGCCCAGTCGGCGGCGACCGAATCCGCGTCGCGCTCCTGTTCGGTGTCGGCGGCGGTGCCCAAGTCCACGTCGATGGTGTAACCGCTGGTCACGTGCCCCAGGTGTACGTGCGCGATCTCGTGCAGAACGGTGAACAGGACACCGTCGAACCTGCCGCCGCGTCCGGAGATGCCGATCACCGGGCCCCGGTCGTCGCAGAAGGCGACACCGTCCATCTTGCCGCCTCGGAACGAATCGACGTGGACCAGGCGAACGCCGACCTCGGCGAGCAGCGCGGGAAGCGTCGACAGCGCGGCCGGTGTGATCACGGTTCGCGTCAGGTGGCGGCCCAGCGCCGCCAGCCCGTCCGGGGCGAACGGTTCGACCGGCCGATCGCGCGCCACCGCGCGAACGCAGCCCACCCAGCTCAGTTGCGCGGGTGAGAGGGCTTCCGCTTCTTCCACGCGCCGCGCGGCGACCGCGAAGGTCGGCGTCTCCTCCGGCGAGCTGATCCCGAGGAGGGCGCACACGGCGTCCTCCTGGGCGTCGATGTCGTCGCCCTCCGGTGCGAAACCTCGCTTGCGCAGTTCCGTCAACGGGGCGATACGGCGAAGCCTCGCGCGGCGTGCGACCTCGCTCAGCCGATCCGCGAGGGGCTCTCGCCGGAGCTTCCACAGCCGGTAGGTGTCCTGGAGGCCGAGCCAGGTCTCCGGTGTGGTGTCGGTCGCCGCGGCGATCTCGGTGGCGGTTTCCGGAGTGATCTCCTTGTGGTTGTTGAGGATCTGGGACACCACCTGTGGGGGGCGACCCAGGATCTCGGCGAACTCGGCGCCGGTCAGCCCGCGCGCGTCGAGCTCGTCGCGCAGGTACTCGCCGACCGGGAACGCCTCGGCCGGCCGCGACGCATCGATGATCTCCATGCCGCCTCCTCTCAGTGGTAGTCCACGACTTCGACGACCACGACGAGCTTCCCGTCAGCGTCGGTGTCGAAGAGCAGGATGAGCCGCCACTGATCCGTCAGCCGGATCGAGTGCTGACCGGACCGGTCCCCCTTGAGCTTCTCGAGCCGCAAAGCCTTGTGCCGTCGCAGTTCCAGCTCGGTCGGCACCGCCGCCAGCAGTCCGACCTTCTTGCGGAACGCGCGGATGAGTTCCGGGCCGAACCGGGGTGCGCGGAAGTCGTGATCCACGTAGAGGCGACGCAGGTCGTCGTCCTTGAACACAAGCCGCAACCATGCGCTCCTCCCTTCACCCTAGGGGTGATACGAGACTACCTCGAATTGGGCGGGAGCTTAGGTCGATCGCGAGCCGATGTGGGCTTCCGCTGCCGAAGGCGACCCGAACGATGAGTCGGGTGACTTCTGATCAAGCCCGGGGCTCGGATCGGGTCAGGGCTGCGGGGCCGAGTTGATGTTGGTGATGGTGACCGGGCCGGGGACCGTCGCGCCGTTCCACGGGAGGGTCACGGCGTAGGGGGCGACCGGGCCGGGGAACGAGATCTCGACGCCGCCGGGGGTCGCGCCGGGGATGCTGTTGCCGGTGTTCGGGTCGGTCACCGGGTAGCTGAACGCGGCGGTGGCGGGGTGGTCCTCGTCGATGCGGACGTCCTCGGCGCCGCCGCTCGGGCGCGTGGTGGGGATGTGGGCGGAATTGCCCTGCACGTCCAGGAATTCGAGGCCGGGGGCGCCGCCGAGCAGGCAGCTCGCGCCGGGCTTCGCGGTGAACCGGACGTCGCCGCCCTCGTGCATCATCGCGTGGTCGAGCGGGCCGATGGTGACGTCGACCTGCTCCGGCGTGCAGTACTCGTCGTAGTTCGGGTGGTCGCTCGGCATGGCCTGGGCGGTGCCCGCGAACGAGACCGCGGCGAGCAGGGCGGATCCGGCGATGGCGGCGATCTTGGCGCGCTGGGTGCGGAACATGGAACTCATCTCCCCGGTGTCGCCGTGCGATCCCCCCGACGGGGACCGTTGACCGTCACGGCCACACGTTCGAGTGATGTTCGGGAGCCCCTCCGCGTTGACTCGGTGTGATGCGGAACACGGCATCGAGTTCTTGCGGTGGCCCGGAATCCCCGCTGACGAGGGGTTCGCGGGAGCGGGCGCGCGAGGTTGCCGGAGCGTGGCGATCGCCACTCGGGGAATGACCGCAGCGGCCTCGATGTTGGAATGTGGGATGGAAACCTCCAGGGGTGTGCACCCTCGCGAGTGGCGCGAGGCATCATGGACTCACCCGAAGGAATGAATATCGGTGGTCGGCGCGAGGCGAACGGTCTAGTTCGCGTTTGATCGGCACGGTGAGCGCGTGGGCTCCACCGGGCCGTCGGCTGTCAGAGCCGAATCGCGCCACGAGCTCGGCGCCGCACGGGTGCCGGCTCGATCTCAGCAACACGGCTTCGAGAACGAAACGGGAGGGCGAAGCGGTGAACAAGCCCGATCCAGGTACGCCGATCTTCGGCGAGCTGAACAACGAGCTCGGCGGTCTGCCGGACATCGACGTGCACGAGTTCGACTCGCACAGCTTCGACTTCGGTGGCGGTTCGGCCGAGTCCGACGGCAGCGGCGCCGCCGCCGCACCCGCCGCCCGGCAGAGCGCGAACACGGCCGCCAAGGCGAGCAAGGGCGGCCGCGGAGGCGGCCGCCGCCGCAAGGAGGACTGATCGCCCGTCCCCGACCTGCGGGAACGGGGACCGGTAGCCGCGTGCGGAGCTGGGGGCGGCGCACGACGACAGCAGTACCGCGCACGACGGCCGGGGTGAACGCGCTCAGCGCTCACCCCGGCCGTCGTCGTCAGCGGATCAGTACGTGATGGCCAGGCTCGGGTCGGCCAGCAGCGCGCCGACGTCGGCCAGGAACTGCGAACCCTGCTGGCCGTCGACGACGCGGTGGTCGAAGCTCAACGCCAGCTGGCACACCTTGCGCGGGACGACCTGCCCGTCCACCACCCACGGCATGTCGCGGATCGCGCCGAACGCGAGGATCGCGGACTCGCCGGGGTTGAGGATCGGGGTGCCGGTGTCGACGCCGAACACGCCCACGTTGGTGATCGTGATCGTGCCGCCCGCCATGTCGGCGGGAGTCGTCTTCCCCTCCCGCGCGGTGGCGGTCAGCGCCTCCAGCGCCGCTGCCAGCTCGCGCAGCGACATGCCGTCGGCGTCCCGGACCTTGGGCACCACCAGACCGCGCGGCGTCGCCGCCGCGATGCCCAGGTGCACGTAGTCCTTGTAGACGATCTCCCCGGCCTGCTCGTCCCAGGTGGCGTTCACGTCCGGAGTGCGCCGCGCCGCCAGGCACAGCGCCTTCGCGGCGAACGCCAGCGGCGTGACCTTCACGCCCTGGAACTCCGGGTGCGACTTGAGCCGCTGCCGCAGGTCCATCATCGGCGTCACGTCGACGGTGAGGAACTCCGTGACGTGCGGTGCGGTGAACGCGCTCTGCACCATCGCCTGCGCGGTGGCCTTGCGGACGCCCTTGATCGGCACCCGGCGCTCCCGCGCGCCCGCCGGAGCGGCCGCGGCGGGGGTGACCGGTGCCGACGCGGTCTCGACGTCCTGGCGGGTGATCACCCCGCCCGCCCCGGACCCGGCGAGGGCCCGCAGGTCCACGCCGAGGTCCTTGGCGAGCTTGCGCACCGGCGGTTTGGCCAGCGGCACGGAGCCGCGAGCCGACCCCCCGGCGGGAGCCGGAGCGGGTGCCGGAGCAGCGGCAGCGGCCGGGGCCGCGGCCTGCGCCGGGACGGCGGGTGCGACGGCCGAACCGGCCATCGCGCCCTGCAACGCCTGCTGCGCCGCCCCCGCGGCCGGCGCGGGGGCCTTGCGCGGGCGGCGCTTCGAACTCGTCGCCTGCGGCCCGTAGCCGACCAGCGTCGCGGTCTGCCCGTTGGTGTCGGCCTCGGCGGGAGCCGGGTCCGGAGCGGGCTCGTCGACCGCGGTGCCCTCCGGGTCGAGGTCGATGGAGATGATCGGCGTGCCGACCTCCACGGTCTGCCCCGCCTCGGCGAGCAGCTCGACGACCTTGCCCGCGTAGGCGCACGGCAGTTCCACCGCGGCCTTCGCCGTTTCGATCTCGACGAAGACCTGGTTGACCGCCACCGTGTCGCCAGGGCTCACCTTCCAGCCGAGGATCTCGGCTTCGGTGAGTCCTTCCCCGACGTCGGGCAACGGGAAGTGCTTGAGTTGCGGCATCGGAGACTCCCTCAGAAGGCCAGCGAGCGGTCGACGGCGTCGAGCACTCGATCCAGGTCGGGCAGGAAGTGCTTCTCCAGCTTCGTCGGCGGGTACGGCACGTCGAAGCCCGTCACCCGCAGCACCGGTGCCTCCAGCGAGTAGAAGCACTCCTGCTGCACCCGCGCGGTGATCTCCGAGGTGATCGACGACTCCGGCGGCGCTTCGCTGGCCAGCACGAGCCGGCCGGTGCGGCGCACCGACTCGAACACCGGGCCCAGGTCCAGCGGGGACAGGCTGCGCAGGTCGATGACCTCCAGCTCGGTGCCCTCCTCGGCGGCGGCGTTCGCCGCGGCCAGGCAGGTCGGCACCGTCGGCCCGTAGGTCGCGATCGTCGCCGCCGTGCCCCTGCGCAGCACGCGCGAAGCGAACAGCGGCGGCGGCTGCGCCTCGGTGTTCAGCTCGGCCTTCTCGTAGTAGCGCCGCTTCGGTTCGAAGAACAGCACCGGGTCGTCGCACTCGATGGCCTGGCGCAGCATCCAGTAGGCGTCGACCGGGTTCGAGCAGGACACCACCTTCAGCCCGCCGATGTGCGCGAACAGCGACTCCGGGGATTCCGAGTGGTGTTCGACGGCGCCGATGCCGCCGCCGAACGGCACCCGCACCACGACCGGCATCTTGACCTTGCCCTGGCTGCGGAAGTGCAGCTTCGCCAGCTGCGAGACGATCTGGTCGTAGCCGGGGAAGATGAACCCGTCGAACTGGATCTCGCACACCGGCCGGTAGCCGCGGATGGCGAGGCCCACGGCGGTGCCGATGATGCCGGACTCTGCCAGCGGCGTGTCCAGCACGCGGTGCTCGCCGAAGTCCTTCTGCAGCCCGTCGGTGACGCGGAAGACGCCGCCGAGCTTGCCCACGTCCTCGCCCATGACGAGGACCTTCGGGTCCTGTTCGAGCGCGGAGCGCAGCCCCATGTTGAGGCTCTTGGCCATCGTCACGGTCCGCGTCGCGTCCGGGCGGGCGCTGCCGTTGGTGACGTCGGTCCGTTCCATCGCTGGTGCGGCCATCAGTGCACACCTCCCTGCGCGGCGGCGGGCTGTTCGGCGAAGCCGTCGAGGTAGCCGAGCAGTTCGTCGCGCTGCGCCGTGACGGCGGGGCTGGGGTCGGCGTAGACCTCGGAGAAGATCCGGCCCGGATCGGGCTCGGGCATGCTGAAGCAGAACTCGCGGAACCGGGCGGCGAGCTCGTCGGACTCGGCCTGCACCTCGTCGAAGAACGCCTGGTCGGCGTCGTGCTCGCGCACCAGGTGGACGCGGAGGCGTTCGATGGGGTCCTTGAGCTTCCACGCCTCCAGCTCGTCGGAGAGCCGGTAGCGGGTGGGGTCGTCGGTGGTGGTGTGCGCGTCCATCCGGTAGGTGAACGCCTCGATCAGCACCGGCCCGTTGCCGTGCCTGCACTCGTCGAGCGCCCACTTCGACACGGCGAGGCTGGCGAGCACGTCGTTGCCGTCGACGCGGATGCCGGGGAAGCCGTAGCCCGCGGCGCGCTGGTACAGCGGCACCCTGGTCTGGCGTTCCAGCGGCTCGGAGATGGCCCACTGGTTGTTCTGGCAGAACAGCACGAGCGGCGCGTCGTAGACGGAGCCCCACACCATCGCCTCGTGCACGTCGCCCTGGCTGGTGGCGCCGTCGCCGAAGAACACCATGGTCGCTTCGCCGTCGTCGTCGCCGACCTTGCCGTCGAACTTCTGGCCCATCGCGTACCCGGCGGCGTTGAGCGCCTGGTTGCCGATGACGATCGTGTACAGGTGGAAACCGGTGCTCAGCGGGTCCCAGCTGCCGTGGTCGGTACCGCGGAAGATGCCGAGCAGTTCGGTGGGATCCAGTCCCCGGCACCAGGCGACGCCGTGCTCGCGGTAGCTGGGGAACGCCATGTCCCCGGAGCGCAGGGCACGACCGGCACCGATCTGCGCGGCTTCCTGGCCGAGCAGCGGCACCCAGATGCCGAGCTGGCCCTGCCGCTGCAGGGCGTTGCCCTCCCGGTCGAAGCGGCGGACCAGCACCATGTCCCGGTACAGGTCGCGCAGCTGCGCGGCGGTGAGGTCGATGTCGAAGTCCGGGTGCGTGACCCGTTCGCCTTCCGGGGTGAGGAGCTGAACGAGGTCAGCTCCGCCTTCACTTGTCGCGCGCAAACCGGCGATCACCTGCTCCCGTGTGGGTTTCGCTGCAGTAGCGGCAGGGGGGCCGGAGGTGACGCCGTTGTCTGGCTCGTCTGCTGGATGGGCCGGTCGCGTCCAGTGTTCCGGGGACATGCGGATCTCCTCGTGTCGCGCCGGACCGCCGCTTGTGACGACTGGGTCCGGCAGCTCCGGTCGGGGCCGCGCCGGCCAGGGTTGGGGCCATGCGAGTGCTCGACCGGAGTGGTTCGGATCGCTCCCCGCCATCCTGGCACGCGTACCGCCGATTCAGTGAGCCCTGCCACAGGGACGAAACCCGCGTGCAACGCCGCGGATCTTGTTCCCTACTGCACCGTAACCTTCGGAATTTCGGGCAAAAATCGCAGGTCATCCAAGCAATGGGGTTCCGACTAACGCTCTTGGGAAGATCGCGGTACCGATACTGCGGGCGGCCGATGATCGGTGGTTGCGAGAACACGCCATTCCGCGGTGGCGCGGGCGGCACACTGGCCCGCATGAGCGATCTCGAGGACCGCCCGCCCCCGGTCACGCTGCCCGACGAGTTCGTCCTGCTGCTGCACCGGCCCGGCGGCGGGCACCGCTGCGCGCAGGTGGACCTGCTCACCGCGGTGGCCGAGCTGGGCGAGCTGGCGCTGCGCGGCCGGGTGGAGGTGGCGGTGAGCGCGAAGCTGACGGTGCTCGACCCGCGCTCCACCGGCATCGGGTGGGCCGATGAGCTTTTGGGGCGGCTGGTGCGCAAGGCAGGCCCGAAGGGCAGGCCGGTGGAGCTGACCGGGGTGCTGCCGGGCCGCCTCGGCCGGTTCCGCGAGCACCGCGGCCTGCTGGCGGAGCACGGCGTGCTGCGGCACCGGCGGCGCAAGCTGCTCGGTTTCATCCCCGACGACCTCTACGTCCCCGCCGAAGGGGTGCGGGAGTCGCTGGTCGAGGAGGTGCGGGACGCGGCGCGGCTGCGGCGGCCCGTCGACGGGAGGCTGGCCGCGCTGTGCGCGCTGGTGCACGCCGCCGGGATCGGCCCGTCGCTGGGCTGCGGCGCGGACGAGCGGGCGGTGCTCGAATCGGTGTGGCGGGGCGACGGGCTCGGGGAGGCGGAGCTGCGCCCGCTGGCGGCGGTGTCCGCGGTGACGGCGGTGGCGGTCAGCGCCGCCGCGGCGGGCTCCGCCGGGTACTGATCGGGCCGAGCGGCCGGGAACGCGGTCCGGCGGCGGGCATACGATCGCGGCATGGATCGTTCCGCCGTGCGCACCGCCGTTGAACAGGCGTGGCAGGACTCCGTCCTGCCCAGCCTCTCCGAACTCGTCCGGATCCCGGCGGTCTCGCCGGCCTACGACGCGGGATGGGTGGCGGCGGGTCAGCTCGACGCCGCCATCGAGCACGTGCGGGACTGGATCACCGCGCGCGGCATCCCCGGCGCGAAGCTCGACGTGGTGCGGTTGCCGGAGCGCACGCCGGTGCTGCTGGTGGACGTTCCCGCGACCGCGCCGGACGCCGACGAGCAGGACACGGTGCTGCTCTACGGCCACCTCGACAAGCAGCCGCCGGTCGGCGGCTGGTCGGAGGGCCTGGACCCGTGGACGCCGGTGGTCCGCGACGGCAGGCTCTACGGCCGCGGCAGCGTCGACGACGGCTACGCGCCGTACGCGGCGATCACGGCGATCGAGTCGATCCGCGCGCACGGCGGCGCGCACGCGCGCTGCGTGCTGCTGCTGGAGACGGGCGAGGAGTCGGGCAGCCCCGACATGTCCGCCTACCTGGAACACCTCGCGGACCGGCTGGGTTCCGTGTCGCTGGTGGTGTGCCTGGACTCGGGGGCCGCCGACTACGAGCGGCTGTGGCTGACGACCTCGCTGCGCGGGGACGTGCGGGTGGGCGTGCAGGTGCGGGTGCTCGACGGCGGGCAGCACTCCGGCACCGCCAGCGGCATCGTGCCCAGCTCGTTCCGCGTGCTGCGCAGCCTGCTGGACCGCATCGAGGACTCGGCGACCGGCGAGGTGCTGCTGCCGGAGCTCAACGCGGAGATCCCGGCGAACCGGGTGGAGCAGGCGCGGGCCGCGGTGGCGGCGGTGCCCGGCCTGATCCGCGACTCGATCCCCGCGCGGGAGGGCATGCGCTGGGTCTCCGAGGACGAGGTCGAGCTGGCGCTGAACAACACGTGGCGCCCGACGGTGTCGGTGATCGGCGCGGAGGGCCTGCCGTCGCTCCCGGACGCGGGCAACGTGCTGCGCCCCTCCACGACGGTCGCGCTGAGCGTGCGCACTCCGCCGACGACCGACCCGGAGGTGGCGCTGGCGGCGCTGCGCGAGGCGCTGTCGGCGGATGTGCCCTACGGCGCGGAGGTGACGTTCCCGCTGTCGGACGGCGCGGCGGGCTGGAACGCGCCGGACACCGAGCCGTGGCTGGAGTCGGCGCTGGACGCGGTGAGCGACGACGTGTTCGGCGAGCGGTGGGCGACGATGGGCCTGGGCGGGTCGATCCCGCTGATGGGCCTGCTGCAGGGCGCCTACCCGGACGCGCAGTTCGTGGTGACCGGCGCCTTGGGGCCGGGCAGCAACGCGCACGTCCCGGACGAGTCGCTGCACCTCGAGTTCGCCGCGAAGATCACCACGGCGATCGCCTACGCGCTGGACGCGCACGCCCGGCGCTGACGAACCGGTAGGACCGCCTCGTGCCGGTCACGAGGCGGTCCCTGCGGTCAGGACTTCGGGATGATGATCCACAGGACGATGTAGATCACGAACTGCGGGCCGGGGAGCAGGCACGACAGGATGAACAGGAACCGCATCAGGCCCCTGCCGATGCCGAACCGGTCGGCGAGGCCGGCGCAGACCCCGGCGATCCGCTTGCCGTGCTGCGGGCGGGACAAGTTCATCTTCTGATTCCTCCTGTTTCGCGGTGTTCGTCCCCATCGTGGGTGATCGACTCCCGCTGCGGATCAGGGGGGACCCCTGATCTCTGCTGGTTCCGGGGCACCGGGCTCGGGGTTCGAGTGGCGTTCCCGACTGCTCCGCCACTCCATCACGCGGCGGAGGCCCGTGACGGCACCCTTCCGGCCACGACCGGGTAAGCGGAAAGTCGTACTCCGCCCCCGGTCGGGCCGGGACCGGATCAGTGCGCCATCTCGACGAGCAGACCGGGGTGGTCCGTGCCGTCGACGGGCAGGTTCTCGGTGCGCTCGAACCGGAAGTCGGCGGCGGCGAACACGTGCTGCACGCCGCCGTCGCCCTTGCGGAACCAGCCGTCCGGCACGCAGTCCTGCACGTCCGGCGTGCCGCCGTGGCTGAGGTTGAAGTCGCCGCCGACCACCGCCGGGCGTCCGGCCCGGGTCGCGGCGCCCATGAGTTCCCGGCACTGCTCACCGGCGACGTCCGGGGCGTCCGCCGACAGGTGCGTGGTGCACGCGGAGACCGCGGAGAACGGCGCGCACAGCATGACCCGCTGCTCCACGCCGCCGTCCTGGGCGGTGTAGGTCCGCTCGGTGACGGCGCCGCTGGGGGCGCCCAGGTCGGGGTGGGCCAGGATCGCGACGCCGTAGTCGCCGCGGCCGTCGGTGCACTGGTACGGGCCGCCGTCCCGGCGACCGGCCGGGGCGAACTCCGCGTGGTAGCCGGTCTCGCGGGTCATCGTGGTGATGTCGTGCGCGCAGACCTCGTTGAGCGTGACCACGTCGGGCCTGCGCTCCCGGACGGTGGCGATCCCGGAGCGCACCGCGGTGTCGTCGCCGGTGTAGCAGTCGGCGGCACCGCTGTGGCAGAGGTTCAGCTGCAGCACGTCGAACGATCGGGCCGTCGTGTCGGCGACCGCGGGCGCGGCGAATCCGGCGCAGGCGAGCAGCGCCCCGGCGGCGGCGAGCGCTCCGGTGGTCGTGCGGGGGTGCTTCGGGCGGGGTAAGCGGATGTGGGTCATCGGCATCTCCTCCTCGGCGGCGCAGTCTGCCGAAGGTGGCCCGCGGAGGGCAGCAGCCGAAGGTGCGGTTCTGCGCGCTCGACCTTCGAGGTCCCCCGGACAGCGGCACGAGTGCACGGAACGTGATCACGCTGTCGCGACTCCGAGCGGCGCAACCGGCCGGGGCCGAACAGCGCAGAACCGCATCCGGCGCATGACATCTCCCACACCCCGAGCGGCTCGGCGGCGGTGAACTCGCTGTTGACCAGGGGCGTCCAGCGCATGAAACTGAGCCTCTGCGCGGCCTGGGCGTGCGGGAATCGAACGTCGAGGACGTGGTTCGCGCACGATCTCGCCGGGTGGGGCGCGGGGCTCAACGGGGGGTTCCGCTGGGGACCTCAGCAAATTTGACAGCTTCGCAACATCGCGAGCCGGGACTTGAGCCCATTCGGGTGGCACTATCTCAGCACTCGCGTTCTCACCTACTAGGAGTGACATCGTGGCGCGTCGGACCACCTGGAGAGCTCTCGCCCTGCTGCCCGCGTTGGCGCTGACCGTGGCGGGCTGCGCGCAGTCCATCGCGCCGGTCGGTGCCGACGGCGAGCTGCAGTTCAAGGAGCCCGGCAAGCTCACCACCTGCACGCACCTGCCGTACCCGCCGTTCCAGTTCGACGAGAACGGCAAGACCGTCGGCTTCGACGTGGAGCTCGTCGACCTGGTGGCCCGCGACCTCGGCCTGCAGCAGGAGCTCTTCGACACGCCGTTCGAGGGCATCCAGTCCGGCGAGGCGCTCAACACGCGCAAGTGCGACGTGGCCGCGGCGGCGATGACGATCACCGACACGCGCAAGCAGAACATGGACTTCTCCGACCCGTACTTCGACGCGAAGCAGGCCCTGCTGGTGACCAAGAAGGCGCCGTACCAGGACCTGGCCGAGCTGCGCGGCAAGAAGCTCGGCGTGCAGCTGGGCACCACCGGTGAGGAGTACGCCACCGAGCACAAGGCCGCGCACGGCTACGAGATCGTCCAGTTCGAGGACGTCGCGCTGATGCAGAGCGCCGTGCAGTCCGGGAAGGTCGACGCCGCCATCAACGACAACGGCGTGGTGCTCGACTTCGCGAAGAAGAACCCGGACACCGAGGTCACCGCCGAGTACGGCACCGGCGAGGCGTACGGCATCGGCGTCCAGAAGGGCAACGCCCAGCTCGTCGCCAAGGTCAACGAGTCGCTGCGCAAGGCGCAGGAGTCCGGCGAGTACGACCGGATCTACCAGAAGTGGTTCGGCCAGGCCCCGAAGTGACGGTCCGAGCCGGGGCCGGGCGCCGCGCAGGCCCCGGCCCCGGCCGCTGCGCGGGAGATCGGGCCTGAGCCCGGCCGAATCCCTGCGCGGTCGCGTGATCACCTGCAAGGCTCTGAGGAAATCGGCAGCACCTGGCCGGGGAGAGTTGAGGAATGGCGACAACGGACACCGCAACGCCCGCGAAGCCGCGGATGAGCAAGCGGCAGCGCACCCGCGTGATCCGCGGCGTGCAGTACGCGGTCCTCGTGGTGGTGGTCGTGCTCGCGGCGCTGTTCGCGGACTGGCCCAAGATCGCGAAAGCGTTCTTCGACGTCGACGTCGCCGTGGCGCAGTTCCCCGACATCATCACCTCGGCGCTGCTCAACACCATCGTCTACACCGCGCTCGGGTTCGCCTTCGGCCTGGTGCTGGGCGTGGTGCTCGCGCTGATGCGGCTGTCCTCGGTGGCGCCGTACCGGTGGATCGCCACGATCTACATCGAGTTCTTCCGCGGCGTGCCCGCGCTGCTGGTGTTCATCGCGCTCGGCTACGGCGTGCCGATCGCGTTCCAGCTGGTCTTCGACATCTACTCCACGGTGATGCTGAGCCTGGGCCTGGTCGGCGCGGCCTACATGGCCGAGACGATCCGCGCCGGCGTGCAGGCCGTGCCGAAGGGGCAGGTGGAGGCGGCCCGGTCGCTGGGCATGTCCTCGGCGCGCACCATGGTCACGGTCGTGATGCCGCAGGCGTTCCGGATCATCCTGCCGCCGCTGACGAACGAGCTGATCCTGCTCACCAAGGACTCCTCGCTGATCTACCTGCTGGGGCTGTCGACCGCGCAGTACGAGTTGTCGAAGTTCGGGCGCGGCGCGCTGAACCAGTACCAGTCGCTGACGCCGATCCTGCTCGCCGGGCTCTGCTACCTGATCATCACGATCCCGTTGTCGAGGTTGTCGAGCCGCCTGGAGCGCCGCTACGGCGGAGGCCGCAGCAGCAAGTGACCGGGCGCGCGAAGCACTCGAAACCCACGACCGACGCAGTGAGGAACGCCGGATGAGCGCGATGATCGAGATTTCCGGGCTGGACAAGTCGTTCGGCTCGCTGGAGGTGCTGCGCGGCATCGACCTGACCGTGCGGCGCGGCGAAGTGGTGTGCGTGATCGGCCCGTCCGGTTCCGGCAAGTCCACCTTGCTGCGCTGCGTGAACCTGCTGGAGCAGCCCACGAAGGGCCGGATCGCGGTGGACGGCGTCGAGGTGACCGACCCGGACACCGACCTCGACGCCGCGCGCAGGCACATCGGCATGGTGTTCCAGGGCTTCAACCTGTTCTCGCACCTGACGGTGCTGGAGAACCTGACCGTGGCGCAGCGCAAGGTGCTGCGCCGCGACCGCGCCGAAGCCGACCGCGTCGCGCGGGAGAACCTGGACCGGGTGGGGCTCGCGGAGAAGGCGGACTCGATGCCCGCGCAGCTCTCCGGTGGCCAGCAGCAGCGGGTCGCGATCGCGCGGGCGCTGTCGATGAACCCGAACGTGATGCTGTTCGACGAGCCGACGTCCGCATTGGACCCGGAACTGGTCGGCGACGTGCTCGGCGTGATGCGCGGGCTGGCCGACGAGGGCATGACGATGCTCGTGGTCACGCACGAGATGCAGTTCGCGCGGGAGGTCGCCGACCGCGTGCTGTTCATGGACGGCGGTGTCGTCGTCGAGCAGGGCCCGCCCGCCGAGGTGATCGGGGACCCCAAGGAGGAACGCACCCGGACGTTCCTGTCGCGCGTCCTGGACCCCACGCACGCCGGCCCGAAGGACTGATCCCCGCGCGCCGGATGCGGTGCGTAGTCGTGATTTCGGCGTCCCGTCCCGCGAACCGTCCGGCGGGGACTCCGGTGGAGTAGTCCAGTTCGGACGTTCGGTGGTTCCGCGCGGCGCCCCGCGCATTCGAGTGCGCTCCCTCGGCGGTGTCACGTGAGCCCGTCGCAACCCCAAGCTGAGTTCACGCGTCTGAGCTGTCGGTGGTAGTTGATCTACTACGCTGCGTGGAGTTCGCCGGATCGATGTCGGGGGCAGGATCGTGCCGAACAGGCCGTGGGACAACATCGGGGCGCCGACCGCCGCCGAGCAGCGACTCGACGATCTGCTCGGCCAGGGCAGAGCGTGGGGACGCCGCCCGGAAGGGCCGGTCGTCCCGCTCGACGTGCACGCTGACATGTTCGACCCGGACCGGGAGATCCGCGGCGAGTACCTGACGCGCAAGCTCGTCGAATCACCCGACGAGCAGGGCTGGCGCGCGTTCTGGCGCCGCGGCGGGCAGCAGCCCGTGGTGCGCATCGAGGACGCCGTCATCACCGGCCGGCTGGACCTGCGGGCGGCGGAACTGCCGTACCTGCTGGAATTCGTGCGCTGCCGCTTCGACATGCGGCCCGACCTGCGCCAGGCCACGCTCGCCGGGCTGGTGCTGTGGAACTGCCGCTTCCCCGGGCTCAACGGGCGGAACCTGCGCACCAGCCACGACACGGTGCTGCGCAACTGCACGAGCGTCGGCGGCATCGTCGACCTCGCCGACGCCCAGCTCGGCGGTTCGCTGTTGCTCAACGATTCCGAGCTGCGCAACCCCGGCGGGCGCGCGATCTACGCGGACCGCCTGGAGATCGCCGGGGCGATGCTCGGCCTGCGCCTGAAGGTCTCCGGCGAGGTGCGGATCCCCGGGGTGAAGATCGGCGGCAACCTCAACTTCTCCGGCGGAGCGCTGCGCAACCGGGGCCGCACGGCGCTCAACGCCAACGGGATCCAGATCGGCGGCAGCCTCCGCGGCGACGTCGACCCGATCAGTGGCGGCCCGTTCAGCGTCGCCGGGCTGCTGTACCTGCCGAGCGCGCACATCGAAGGCGACCTGCGGCTGCGCGACGCGGTGCTGGAACCGGGCGTGAGCCCGCCGAAGCGGGGCGAATCCCAGCACGACGACCCGATCAGCACGCTGCTGCTGGACCGCGGCGAAGTGCGCGGCGACGTGCAGCTCGACCAGGGATTCCGCAGCGGCGGCACGATCCGCCTGGTCAGCAGCAAGATCGGCGGCGACCTGCGGATGGCGGGCGCGCAGATCGACCTCAGCTGGTCGCGTTCCCCGTCGGCCTCCGTGGAGAAGCCGATGCGCGCCCTGCACCTCGACGGCACCGAGATCCTCGGCAACCTGGAAGCCGCGAACACGGTGCTGCACGGGCAGATGCGCATGGTGGACGTCAACGTGCACGGCAGCTTCCAGCTCACCCGGGCCCGCCTGATCGGACCGCGCACGGACACGTTGCAGGCCAACCGGATCCAGGTCGGCAGCAACTTCGACTGCCGCGAAGCCGACATCTCCGGGACGTTGCAGCTGCAGGGCGCGGACATCGGCGCCAACGTGGACCTGCGCTCCGCGCAGCTGCTCAAACCCGCGTGGCACCGCCACCGCAGCGCCTACAAGTCCTCGCTGGACCTGCGGGCGGCGAACATCGGCCGCGACCTCGTGTGCGCCGAAGGGATCCGCCCGTTCCGCGCGGAAGGCGAAGTGCAGCTGCGGCGCGCGGTCATCGGGCGGGCGGCCAACTTCTGGGGATGCGTGCTCGGCGACGGCAGCTCCACGAACGCGTTCAACGCGTTCGGGCTGGTCGCCCAAGAACTGACGCTGCTGCCCGCGGAACCGCCGCAGGGACGGGTCGTGCTGCGGCAGGCGCAGTGCGAACTCCTCGCGGACAACGCCAAGACCTGGGACGCCGTCGGCGGCGTCGACGTCGAGGACTTCACCTACTACAACCTCAGCCGGCCCATCGAACCCACCGACGCGGCCCGGGTGCGGGAACGGCTCGCGTGGCTGCGCACCACCTCCGGGCGCTACCAGCCGGGGCCTTACGACCAGCTCGCGACCGTGTTCCGCAACAGCGGCAACGAAGAGCACGCCGTGACGGTGCTGATCGAGAAGCAACGCCGCCGCTACCAGGCGCTGGCCGGGGCCTCACCGCTGCTGCTGCGCCCGCCGGTGCGGCTGTGGAGCCTGCTGCAGCGCAGCACCGTGGCCTACGGGTACCGGCCGCTGCGGGCGCTGCTGTGGCTGCTGGCGTTCGCCGCGGGCGGCTCCGCGTGGTTCAGCGCGCACGAGCTGCAACCCATCAACGAAGAGGACCACCCGGTCTGGAACCCGTTCCTGTACACCGTGGACCAGCTGGTGCCGATCATCAACCTCGGCCACGACGTGATGTGGCGGGCCGACGGGCACTCGCAGTGGATCACCGTGGTGCTCATCGCGGTGGGCTGGGTCCTGGCCACAACAGTCGCAGCAGGCATTACTCGTGCTCTTCGTCGTGAGGAGCGGTGAGCCGGTCGTTTTGCTTTGGTGGTCGGGTGGCGGAACCTCAGTGCCTTCCTCGCTGCGGGATCTTTTTCCCTAGTGGCTCCGCCACGAGGGAAAAAGCCGTCCTCGCGAGGAAGGCGCTGAGAACCCGCGGGTGAGGACTTCTCGACGTGGGCTATGTGCTTCGCACATACAGGCACGGCTCCGCCGCAAGGCGGACTTCGCTTCGCTCGTCCAAAGCACGGCTTCGCCGCAAAGGCACGGCCCTCGGCCGCAACGCAGGCGTGGCTTCGCCCGCCCAAGGCACGGCTTCGCGCGCGCAAGGCACGGCTTCGCCGTGAGGCACGGTCTTCGGCCGTTGGGCAGGCGTGCCTTGCCGCCCACTGCTCGGATTGATGCCAGGCACGTCGTTCACTGTGCGGATTTGTTGCTGGGTGGGGCTTTTTTGGGGTGGCGGGGTCGGATTCGGGGTGGGGCGGGCCTTGGTCGCTTCTGGGGTGGTTGGGCTGAATGGCCGTCACTCGAAGTGTTGATGTCGGGGGATTGTGCGCGGATGGCGGAGGGGGAATTGCGCCGCGTGTGCTAAATCAAGGTGGCCTGATCGCGAAATTCGGAGGTCACCGTGGAGATCCGCTCTGCCCGTTCCGGCCGTCGGCGGTCCCCGAGCCCTGGTGAATCCTCTGTGGACGGTCACCGGATGTTCGTGCGGCGGTGGGGCGTGGTGTGCGCGGTGGTCGTCGCGTGCGGCGCGGCGCCGGTGGTCGCCGACGCCGCGGAGCCGCTGGACTACGTCGCGCTCGGCGACTCCGCCGCGGCCGGGCCGCTGATCCCCGGCCCGGACCCGAACCTCGCCTGCCTGCGCTCGACGCGGAACTACCCGCGCGTCACCGCCGACGCGCTCGGCGCCCGGCTCACCGACGCGACCTGCTCCGGCGCGGAGATCGAGGACTTCACCGGGCGCCAGCACGGTTTCCTGCCACCGCAGTTCGACGCGCTCAGCGCCGCCACCGACCTGGTCACCGTCACCATCGGCGGCAACGACGTCGACCTGGTGGGCGCCGCGGTGAGCTGCCTCAACGCCTTCCCCGAACCGTTCGGCAAGTCCTGCGCCGACGAGTTCACCCAGGACGGCCGCGACGAGCTGTCGAGCAGGATCGCCGGCATCGAAGGCGATCTCGACGCGGCGCTCACCGGCATCACCGACCGGGCGCCGAACGCGAAGGTGGTCGTGGCGGGCTACGGCACCTACATCCGCCCCGGCGGCTGCTACCCGAAGGAACCGATCTGGGCGCGCGACGCGGACTACGTCCAGTCCAGCGTGGACGAGCTCAGCGACCTGCTCCGGGACCGCGCGGCGGCGCACGGCGCGGAGTTCGTCGACATCGGCGCGGTCAGCGAAGGCCACGACGTGTGCGCCGCGCCGCAGGACAAGTACCTCGAAGGCGTGCTGCCGACCTCGGTGGCCGCACCGCTGCACCCCAACGCCCGCGGCATGGCGGCCTTCGGCCGCGCCATCGCCGAATCCGTGCGCGAGGGTGCGGCCCGCACGCCCGCCGACGACGCGGCCTGACCCCGCGTCGCGACGGCACCTGACCCGCCCCGGTGCCCAGGGCGGCGTCAGGGTGAGCGGCCCGTTCGTCCCGTGATGGCGGACGGGCCGCTCGCGTCGCACCACCGGCGCCGGGAGATTTCGGGAATCCCGCCCGGGTCCGCTCAGCCGCCGAGCAGGTTCGCCAACCGCGGCGAGTAGGCGTGGTCCAGCACCAGCGAAGCCGCCCCCACCGCCCCGGCGTCCTCGCCGATCAACGCCGAGTGCACCTCGACGGGACGCACCCCCGCCGCCCACACCTGGGCGTGCAGCACCTTGCGCACCCGCTCCCGGATGATCTCGCCCGCGTGCCGCAGCGCCGGACCGCCCAACACCACGCGGTCCACGTCGAGCACGCTGACCACCGTCGCCAGCGTCTGCCCGAGCCTGCTCGCCGCCTGCCGCAGCAGCCGCGCCGCGGCGGTGTCGCCCTGGGCGGCGTCCCGGCAGATCCGCTGGTACACGTCGGACACGGCCGCGTCCGCGCCGTCCCCGCCCGCGGCGGCCCACTCCCCGACGACGGCCCGCATCGAGCAGTACGCCTCCAGGCAGCCCCGCTTGCCGCAGGCGCACTCCTTGCCGGTGCCGGTGGGCAGGTGCCCGACCTCGCCCGCGTTGTTGCTGATCCCCCGGTACACCTGATCGCCGAGCACCACGCCGACGCCCACCCCGGAACCGAGGTAGACGTAGACGAACGAGCCCGCGCGCTCCACCCCGCCGGCCCAGCGCTCCCCGATGGCCGCGGCCGTCGCGTCGTTGTCCATCACCACCGGCAGGCCGGCCCGCTCCTGCACCAGGTCGGCGAGCGGAACCTCCGTCCAGCCGGGCAGGTTCGGCGGGCTGAACACCCGCCGGTGGGTGTCGTCCAGCGGCCCCGGCACGGCCAGCCCGACGCCGAGCACCCGCCCGTCGCCCGCTTCGGAACGCCGCACCAGGTGGTGGACGGTGCGGGTGAGCGCGCCGACGACGGCCTCCGGGGAGGCGCCCTCGGCGACCCGCCGGGTGCTGCGCAACCGCACCCGTCCGTCGAGGTCCAGCAGCACGCCGGTGATGCGCTCCGGGTCCAGGTGCAGCCCCACCGACTGGTAGGCGTCCGGCACGACGCGCAGCATCACCCGGCGCTTCCCGCCGGTGGAGGGCGCGTGCCCGTCCTCGGTGACGAGGCCGTCGGCCATCAGCGCCCGCACGATGTTCGACATGGTCTGCGCGGTGAGCCCGGTTCTGCGGGCCAGTTCGACGCGGCTGACGCCGCCGTTCGCGCGGATCGCGTCGAGCACGACGGCGCGGTTGAACCCACCCACCCTGGGGAGGTTGGTGCCCTGCCAGAACTCCTGCTTCATGCGGGGGCTCCCCGAGGCGCTCGTGTCGTTGACTTGCTTCATCGAATGGAATTACGGTGCAGTGTGATCCTGATCTCACAGCGGGCGCAAGCGCCGAGTGGGTCAGGGGATCGCGCAGCTCCTCGAAGATCGGCCGGCCCCGCCGGGGCGGCCGCGACGGTTCCGAGATGAGTTCCTCACTGGGAGGATCGATGCGTCGCTGGCGATTACCCGTGGTCCTGACCGCCGCGCTGCTGGCCGTGACGGGCTGCGGCGGCGGAGTGGCCGATGATCCGAACACGATCAACGTGACGTACCACCGCTACGGCAATTCGACTTACGTCGACACCTTGATGCAGCGGGTGAAGCAGCAGTACGAGCAGGCGCATCCGGGCAAGCGGGTCGCGCTCGACCCGGTGGTGGCGCCCGAAGGCGAGTACCTGTCGAAGCTGCAGCTGCGGATGCGCTCCCCATCGACCGCGCCGGACGTGCTCTACGAGGACAGCTTCACCATCAACTCCGACGTGGCGGCCGGCTACCTCGCCCCGCTGGACGAGCGGCTGGCGGACTGGCCGGACTGGGACCGGTTCATCGACACCACCAAGCAGGCCGGGCTCGCCACCGACGGCCGCACCTACGGGGTGCCGCTGGACACCGACACCCGCGGGATCTGGTTCAACCGCGACCTGTTCACCCGCGCCGGGCTGCCCGCCGACTGGAAGCCGCGCGACTGGGACGCGGTGCTGGACGCCGCGCGCCAGGTCGAGCGGCGGTTCCCGGACGTGATCGGCCTGGACCTGCCGCTGGGCAAGGCGGAAGGCGAAGCGGTGAGCATGCAGACCGTCGAAATGCTGCTCTACGGCACCGAAACGGGGACCCTGCACGACGGCAAGTGGATCGCGCCGAACCGCGGCTTCACCGAGGCGCTGGAGTTCGTGTCCACCGCCGTCGAGGAAGGACTCACGCAGAGCAAGGCGCAGATCGCCGACGCCCAGTACGACAAGAAGCTGCGCGACGACCTAACCAGGCAGGGCAAGGTCGCGATGCGGCTCGACGGCAGCTTCGCCGCCGGGCAGTGGGAGGCGTCGGGCTGGCAGGACTGGCCCTCGACGATGTCGGCGGCACCGATGCCCGCGCGGGACGGCGGGGGCACCGTGTCGATGTCCGGCGGGTGGACGCTGGCGCTGAGCGCGTCGGGCACGAAGCAGGACGACGCGTTCGAGTTCGTGAAGCTGGCGCTGAACCGGGACAACATCGCCGAGTACGCGCTGTCCTCCGGAAACCTGCCCTCGCGGGAGGACTCGGCGGCCGACCCGCGGATCACCGCCGCGAACCCGCTGGCCGGGTTCTGGTTGGGACTGCTGGACGACACCCACTACCGGCCCACGCTGCCGGAATACCCGAAGGTCTCCGAGGAGATCCAGCAGTCCGTGCTGGACGTGGTCGGCGGCGCCGACCCGGCGGAGGTGTCCGAGCGGTGGGCGCAGCAGGTGCGGCGCATCGTCGAACCGGCCAACACCCGGGGCGGCTGATGACGACCGCCGCGGTGGCCCGGCCGGCGGCGCGCAGGCGCGGCGCAGCGGTGTCGCGCTGGTTGCTGCCGATGGCGCCCGCGGTGCTGCTGCTCGGATTGTTCGTGGCGGGCCCGATCCTGTGGAGCGGTTACGTCTCGTTCACCAACGCGGCGCTGACCGGCGCGGCGGCGACGGATCCGGAGTTCGTGGGGCTGGAGAACTTCCGCCGCCTGTTCGCCGACCCGGCGCTGTGGCATTCGGCGTGGGTCACGGTGGTGTTCACGGTCGGCTCGGCGGTGATCGGGCAGAACGGGCTGGGGCTGCTGATCGCGGTGCTCACCCGGCACCGCAACCGCCTGCTGCGCAACACCGTCGGCATCGCGGTGGTGTCCGCGTGGGTGCTGCCGGAGCTGGTGGCGGCGTTCGCGCTCTACGCGTTCCTCAACCCGGAGGGCACGTTGAACGCGCTGCTCGGCGCGGTGGGCCTCAACGAGCAGGACTGGCTCTACAGCGCACCGCTGCTGGCGGTGATCTTGGGCAACGTGTGGCGCGGCACCGCTTTCTCGATGCTGGTGTACCAGGCGGCGCTGTCCGAAGTGCCCACGGAGCTGGCGGAGGCCGCCGAGGTCGACGGCGCGGGCGCGCTGCGCCGGTTCTGGCACGTCACGCTGCCGATCATCCGCCGTTCGGTGCTCACGAACCTGATGCTGGTGACCTTGCAGACGCTGGGGGTGTTCACCTTGATCTACGTGCTCACCGCGGGCGGGCCGGGCGACGCGACGCAGACCCTGCCGCTGCTGATGTACGACGAGGCGTTCGAGCTGGACGAGATCGGGTACGGCGCCACGATCTCGCTGGTGCTGCTGGCGGTCGGTGCGCTGTTCGCCGTGGTCTACGCCCGGACGCTGCGGGAGGAGGTATGAGCCGCCGGTCGTCGTCGCGCCTGGTCGGCGCGCTGCTGGGCGTGATCGCGCTGCTGTTCGCGGCGCCGCTGCTGTGGTTGCTCACGGCGTCGTTCGACGCGGAGGCGCCGCTGGCCGCGGCGGTGCCGGGCCGGTTCACGCTGGACAACTTCGAGCAGGTGCTCAGCTGGGAGACGAGCCTCCGTCCATTGTGGAACGGTCTGCTGCTCTCCGGCGGCGCGGCGGTGGTGTCGGTGGTGGCCGCGGTGCTGTGCGCCTACCCGCTGTCGCGCTACCGGCTCCGGTTCCGGCGGCCGTTCCTCTACACCGTGCTGTTCGCGACCGGACTGCCCATCACGGCCGTGATGGTGCCGGTCTACAGCATGTTCGTGCGGCTCGACCTGGTCGATTCGATGCTCGGCACGACGTTGTTCCTGGCCGCGACCTCGCTGCCGGTGGCGATCTGGATGACGAAGAACTTCATGGACGGCGTGCCGATCAGCCTGGAGGAGGCGGCCTGGGTGGACGGCGCCTCGGCGCTGCAGGCGCTGCGCTCGGTGGTGCTGCCGCTGATCGTGCCCGGGGTGAGCGTGGTCGGGATCTTCACGTTCATCAATGCCTGGGGCAACTTCTTCGTGCCGTTCGTGCTGCTGCTGGACCCGGCGAAGCAACCGGCCTCGGTGGGGGTGTTCGCGTTCTTCGGCCAGGGCGGCCTGATCGCCTACGGGCAGCTCGCGGCGTATTCGATCCTCTACACGGCACCGGTGATCGCGCTGTACCTGATGGTGTCGCGGTCGCTCGGTGGCGCTTTCACGCTCACCGGTGCGATCAAATGATCCGGCGCGATTCGCGGACCTTGTTATCCGAGGACCTGTTGTCCGAGGACGGAGTGCGGGTGCGGAATGGAACGAGCGGCGAGGGAATGATCTCCACTCGCCGCTCGTTCTCCCGCTGACCCCAGGTTCCCCGGAGCGTCGTCCATCACGCGTTTTCCTTTTCGTTCGCCGCTACCGGGAGATCGTTCTGATCTTCCGCGCGGGGGGCGGGAATCGTCACCGTTCCTTCTTCGTCGTCGTGTCGGTCGGGTGCGAGCAGAACCAACACGATCGCGATCAACGCCAGCAACAACAGCGCCGCACCTGCCATGACACACCTCCTCTCTCGTGATCTCTACTTCCGTAAGACGCACAGAGTGCCAGTCCGGTTCCATTCCGTCGCCGAATTTTCGGGGACCGGCGGGGAACGCACGAACGGCCGCCAACCGCGGCCCGCCGCTGGACGTCCGGGGGAACATGACCGCGAATCGAAACCTGTTCTGGGACGGCGCCTTCAACACCCGCGACCTCGGCGGCACGACCACCGCGGACGGGCGGGTGATCAGGCGTGGCGCGCTGGTGCGCTCGGCGACGCCGGAGTACCTGACCGAGACCGGCTGGGCGCAGCTGCGCGACCACGGCATCCGCACCGTCATCGACCTCACCGGCGGCGAGGACGGGCATCCGGACCTCGCGCCCCGCCCACCGGAGCTCACCACGACGACCATCCGGATGGACCCGACGGAGGACACCGAGTTCTGGGCCTACTGGGGCCGGGGCCTGCACGGCACGCCGCTGTACTTCCGCCCGTTCCTGGACCGGCATCCGCAGCGCGCCGTCGAGGTCGTGCGGGCCTTCGCTCGCGCGCCCGAAGGAGGCGTGCTGGTGCACTGCCACGCCGGCCGGGACCGCACCGGCATCGCCGTGCTGCTGTTGCTGCTCATCGCGGGGGTGGGCCAGGCGGAGATCCTCGCCGACCACCTGCGCAGCCACGAAGGGCTGCGCCCGCTGTGGGCGAAGCTCGGCACCGACGACCAGGAACCGATCATCGAGTGGGCGCTGGCCGAGATGGGCGGCTCCACCGGGGAAGCGCTGCGGGCCGCCACCGAGCTCGACGTCGACGCCTACCTGCTCGGCGCGGGCCTCGCCCCGGAGGACCTCACCGCGGCCCGGAACCGGCTGCTGGAACCCCCGGCCTGAGCCCGCGCACGAAGAAGGGCCGCCCGCGGAAGATCTCCGCGGGCGGCCCTAGCTCGGTGCGGTGGTGCGTCAGGCGGCGCCGAGGCGCTGCTTGAGCGCGTCGAACTCGTCCCGGATGGAGCTGGGCAGGTCGTCACCGATGGTGGCGAACCACTCCTCGATCAGCGGGATCTCGGCCTTCCACTCGTCGACGTCCACGTTCAGCGCGATGTCGACGTCCTCGCGGGAGGTGTCCAGCCCGGACAGGTCGATCTGGTCGGCGGAGGGAACCCGGCCGATGGGGGTGTCCTCGGCGGCGGCGGTGCCCTCGATGCGCTCGACGACCCACTTGAGCACGCGGGAGTTCTCCCCGAAGCCCGGCCACACGATCTTCTTGCCGGACTCGTCGCGGCGGAACCAGTTCACGTAGAAGATCCGGGGCAGCTTCGACGCGTCCGCCGACTTGCCCATGTTCACCCAGTGCTGGAAGTAGTCGCCGACGTTGTAGCCGATGAACGGCAGCATCGCCATCGGGTCGCGGCGCACCACGCCGACCTGGCCGGTGGCGGCGGCGGTGGTCTCCGAGGACATCGTGGTGCCCATGAAGACGCCGTGCTGCCAGTCGAAGGACTCGTTGACCAGCGGAACCGTCGTCTTGCGGCGACCGCCGAACAGGATCGCCGAGATCGGCACGCCCTGCGGGTCGTCCCACTCGTCGGCCAGGATCGGGCACTGCGACATCGGCGTGCAGTAGCGCGAGTTCGGGTGCGCGGCCTTCTCGTCGGAGTCCGGCGTCCAGTCCCGCTGCTTCCAGTCGGTCAGGTGCGCGGGCGCGTCGCCCATGCCCTCCCACCAGATGTCCTTGTCATCGGTGAGGGCCACGTTGGTGAACAGCGTGTTGCCCTGCTCGATGGTGCGCATCGCGTTCGGGTTGGTGTTCTCGTCGGTGCCGGGGGCGACGCCGAAGAACCCGGCCTCCGGGTTCACCGCGTACAGCCGGCCGTCCTCGCCGAAGCGCATCCAGGCGATGTCGTCGCCGAGGGTCTCGGCCTTCCAGCCCGGGATGGTCGGCTGCAGCATCGCCAGGTTCGTCTTGCCGCACGACGACGGGAACGCGGCGGCCACGTAGTGGACCTTGTTCTCCGGCGAGGTGAGCTTGAGGATCAGCATGTGCTCGGCGAGCCAGCCCTCGTCGCGGCCCATGGCGGAGGCGATGCGCAGCGAGTAGCACTTCTTGCCCAGCAGCGCGTTGCCGCCGTAGCCGGAGCCGAAGCTCCAGATCATCCGCTCCTCGGGGAAGTGGGTGATGTACTTCGTGTCGTTGCAGGGCCACGGGACGTCCTGCTGACCCGGCTCCAGCGGGGCGCCCACGGAGTGCAGCGCCGGTACGAACTCGCCGTCCTCGCCGAGCTTGTCCAGGACCTTCGACCCCATCCGGGTCATGATGTGCATCGACGTGACCACGTAGGCGCTGTCGGTGATCTCGACGCCCAGCTTCGGCTGCTCGGCCTCCAGCGGGCCCATGCAGAACGGGATGACGTACATGGTGCGACCGCGCATCGAGCCCCGGTAGAGCTCGGTCATGATCGCTTTCATCTCGTCGGGCTGTTTCCAGTTGTTCGTCACGCCCGCGTCCTTGCGCTCCTGGGAGCAGATGAAGGTCCGCTCCTCGACGCGCGCGACGTCGGTCGGGTCGGAAGCCGCCCAGAACGAGTTCGGCTTCTTCTCCAGCCGGGTGAAGGTGCCCGCTTCGACCAGCTCGTCGGTCAGCCGTGTCCATTCCTGCTGGGAGCCGTCACACCACACGACCCGGTCGGGGGTGGTCAGCTCGGCGACCTCGCGCACCCACGACAGCAGGCGTGCGTGCTGGGTCGGTGCCTGGTCGAGACCGGGGATGGTCAAGGCGGTCATCGCTTCGCGTCTCCTGACTGGGCGCCACAGCCCGGAATCCTGTCCGACGGCGGTGCCGTCGGCGTGTTCAGAGAATGCTCCGCCCCACCCGCAGAACGGGCGGAATGGAAAGGGATGCACCGAGGCTAACGGTGCCGGGCGCTCGCCATGGAGATCAGCTGTGTCGGTTCTCTCACAGGAACGATAAGGGGATCGATTCAGTACCGAGCCGGTGCAGAGGTCTAGACGAAAATTCGGCCGCTGTTGAGCCTGGATGACCAAGGATTTCCGGCGAAGCGGACAGTGCCGCGAACGAGAGGTGACACGTCGGCGTCCGTCGAATGGCCGCTCGCCTTCCGGAGAGGGGCACCGGAAGGGGTTCGCGGAGCACGCGGAGGCGCCCGAAACGCACCGGAACGGGCGAATTCGGGCGGGAGATCAGCTCCAGGCGGCGTCCGAATCGGAGCACACGTCCTGCGGGGCCTGAGCGCCCAGCGGACGCGGGTCCTGCTGCGGCGGCTCCGGGGCGTCGAACGTCCAGGTCGCGTCGTCGGTCGCGCCCGCGACCGGGTGCGGAGCCGGGGTGTACTGCCCCTGCTGGTCGAGGCGCCCCTGCTCGACGACCGTCCACTGACCGGCGCCGGTGTGGTGGGTGATGGTGACCTCGCCGGTGTTGCCGATCTCCACCAGCTGGTCCGCCGAGCCGTCGCCGTCCACGTCGGTGACCAGCATCGTTCCCGTCTCGGTGGTGACCACGGCGGTGTCCGCGCGGCCGTCGTTGTCGGTGTCCTCGGTGGCGGGGCCGACCTGCTGCTCGCCGCCGGGGGTGTCGATCACCATCGACGCGCCGCCCTGCTCGCGCGGGTCGTCGTCGACGGGGTGCTGCTGCGGCTGCTCGGCGACCCAGTCGCCGCTGGCCGCGTCGTAGCGGGCCTGGCCGACGACGGCGCCTTCGGCGTCGACCGTCTGCATGATGTCGGCGCGCCCGTCGGCGTCCTCGTCGACGTAGGCGACGTAGCCGTCGTCGGTCATGATCGTGACCGCGTCGTCCACGCCGTCGCCGTCGAGGTCGTAGTTCGCCTCGGCGGTGTACTCCGCGCCCTCGACGGTGACCTTGATGTCGCCGTCGCCCGCGCCGGTCTCCTCGATGTACATGTGTCGACCCCACTTCCAGCGGCTCAGCGTTACGACGCAGCGTAGAGCCGCGCGGTTCCCCTCCGGTACCTACTCGGGTGAACCCGGGAATCAGCCCGGCGCCCCCGGGCGTTCGCACCGACATGGCTGAACAGGTCGTCGCCACCGCGTTCGGTGGCCCGGAAGTGCTGTCCGTCGTCGACACCGAGGTGCCCGAACCCGCCGCGGGCCGGATCACCGTCGACGTCCGCGCGATCGGGGTGAACCCGATCGACCACAAGCTCTACAGCGGCGCGTTCGGTTCGAACCCGGACAAGTTGCCGCTGCCGGTGGGCAACGAACTCGCCGGGGTTGTCACCGCCGTCGGCGAGGGCGCCACCGGCAAGGCGGGCCCGATCTCGGTGGGCGACGAGGTGCTGGTCCAGCCGGCCCCCGGCGCGTACGCGAGTTCGGTGACGGTGCGCGCGACCCACGCGGTGCCGAAACCGGCCGGGCTGTCCTGGGAGACCGCGGCCGGTCTGCTGCTCGCCGGTGAGACCGCCGTGCACCTGCTGACGCTGCTCGGCGACGTCGAGGGCACCACGCTGCTGATCCACGGGGCGTCCGGTTCGGTCGGAGTGCTCGCCGCCCAGCTGGCCGTGGCCTCGGGCGCGCGGGTCGTCGGCACCGCGGGCGAGAAGCGCGCCGAGGCGCTGCGCGGCTACGGCGTCACGCCGGTGCGCTACGGCGAGGGACTGGTCGACCGGGTGCGGGAGGCGGCGCCCGAGGGCATCTCCGGGGTGATCGACACCTCGGGCACCGACGAGGCGATCGACGCGTCGCTGGCGCTCGTGCCGCCGGACCGGGTGGTCAGCGCCGCCGCGTTCCAGCGCGCGGGCGACGGGATCAAGCTGGTCGGCGGCGGTCCGGGTGCCGATCCGGGCGCGGAGATCCGCAGCGCGGCGTGGGAGCGGCTGGTGCCGCTCGCGGCCGAGGGACGGCTCGAAGTCCCCATCGCCCGCACCTTCCCCCTGGCCGAAGCCGCCGAAGCCCACCGCCTCTCCATCGACGGCCACCCGGGCGGGAAGCTGATCCTGCTGCCCTGACCTTTAACCAGCGGCGAAGCCGTGCCTTGGGCGGCGAAGCCACGCCTGCCTTGCGGCCGTAGGCCGTGCCTGTATGTGCGAAGCACATAGCCCACGTCGAAAAGCCGACCACCCGCGGGTTCTCAGCGTTCTTCTCGCGAGGACAGCTTTTTCCCTCGTGGCGGAGCCACTTGGGAAAAAGATCCCGCAGCGAGAAGAACGCTGAGGTTCCGCCACCTGACCACTACGAGAGAAGAGCCGTGGTCATTCCGCGCGGTCGCGGAGGCCGCGGATGGCGCCGAGGAGGTGTTCGGCGCGGTCGCGGCCGGAGGTGGCCTCCGCCAAGCGCTGCTCGGCGGTGTGCAGCCGGCGGCTGCGTTCGGCGGCGTCCATCTTCAGCGCCTTGTCGACCTCCCGCAGTTCCGCCTCGATCGACTCGATGCGCCTGCCCAGCGCGTCGTCCAGCGCCAGCGACAGCTGCTGCTCGGCTTCGATGAGCTGCTCGGACACCAGCTGGTCCAGCGCGGATCGCGCGTCGGCGATGGCCTCGGTGAGCCACTGCTTGAGGTGCTGCTTGTCGGCGGCGTGCTTGCGGGTGCGCGCCATCCACCAGCCCGCGCCCAGCCCGAGCACGATCGTCACCGGCAGCACCACCGGGTTCAGCACGCCCACGCCGATCCCGGCCAGCGGCATCGCCGCCGCCCGGCCCACCCCGAGGCCGCCGGAGATGCCCATGAACACCAGCAGCTTGTCCTCGGCCGTCGGCGCGCGCTTGTCCGGTGGCCGCAGCGCGATGGGCGACTGCGCGCCGCGGGCGAACTGGGAGCGGATCACGTCGAGCTCTTCGGCGGAGAACAGCTCCGCCAGCGACACCTCCGCCACCTTCGCCAGCCGGGCCGACAGCAGCGCCGACACCCGCGAGGACACCATCTGCAACGCGGTGTCGACCTGGTGCGGCAGGGCGGTGAGCGCGCCGTGCTCGGCGGTGTCGATGGCGCGGCGGAACCAGCTCTGCACTTCCCGCATCTGCCGCGTCACCTCGTGGCTGACCTCGACGCGGGTGCGCTGGATCTCGCCGCGCAGCTTGAGCTGCCAGCCGCGGGTGGAGGAGCGCCGGGACGCGGCGAGCTCGTCGCGGCGGGCGCGCAGCGATTCGGCTTCGGCCTCGCCCACGGTCAGCGCTCGCTGCTCCGCGGCGAGCCGCACCGCGAGCTCGCCGAGCACGGTGGACAGCGCGCGCATCGTGTTCGCCTCGCCGAGCATCGCGGCCCGGCCGCCGACGAGCTGTTCCAGCGCGGAGCGCAGCTCGGTCACCCCGGAGCGCTCCCGCAGCATCGTGGCGGCCTGCTCGTTCGGCGCCTGCGCCGCGAGTTCCAGCATCCGCGCCGAGACCGGGTGGATCGGCACGTCGGCGAACCGCGGCGCGTGCTCGGCCAGCAGCCTGCGGTTCTCCTCCAGCACCTGCCGCCAGCCCCGGTGCTGGTCGGTCTTGGCGAGGGCGAACACCACGGTCTCGACCCGGTCCGCCGCGCCGTGCAGGAAGTCCAGCTCGCCGCGGGTGAAGGGGGCGGAGGCGTCGGCGACGAACAGCAGCGCGGTGGCGGCGGAGGCGGCTTCGGCGGCGAGCTCACCGTGGATGGAGTCCAGCCCGCCCACGCCGGGGGTGTCCACGATGGTCAGTTCGGCGAGCGAGTCCAGCGGCGCCTCGATGCGCAGGTGCCGGGGAGGTAAGGCGTCCGCGGGCAGGACTCCGCGCGCGGAGGCCCAGGACGGCAGCGCGTCGACGGCGAACTCGACGGGGTCGGCGTCGGCCGGGTAGCAGGCGAGTCCGCGCCACTGCTCGCCGTGGCGGAACTCCAGGTACGTCGACGTCGCCACCGAAGCGTCCACAGGGGACAGTCCGGGGCTGTCGATCAGGGCGTTCACCAGGGAGCTCTTGCCCCGGTTCGTCTCGCCGACCACCACCACGCTCGGCACCCGAGGACGGGAGAGCCGCACCTCGTCCACCCAGTCCGCCGAGGAGGGGGCGGCTTCCCGCAGCAGCGCGAACAGCCTGTCCCTGGTCTGCTTGACCTGCTGGGGCAAGGCGGTGGCCGCCACGGGCACCCCGGTCGCCGGGCCGGCCGAAGTCATGCGCACGCTCCTGTCGCTGGGTCGGATGCCGCTCGGGCGCGGGTCTCGCCGCTGGAACCGATGGGATCCGGCGCGGGCGTGAATGTACCCGCCGAGTCCCGGCCGGCGGCCCGTTCCGCGCCCGGTCCACCCGACTCGACGAGCTCATGCCCCGGTTGCCGCACGGGCCGTGGCGGGGAGCCGGTCGACGAACACCTGATCGTGCGGCGCGGTCGTCCCCGTTCGCCGCAGCCGCGCGCTCCACCGGTCGTGCTCCGCACCGCCCGTCGTTGATCTTGCCCAGGTGAGCGGCGTCGTCGGTCAGGCCGAGAGCGAAGGCGGACGTATCGGCCGATCGGCCAGGTGTGCCGCCGCAGGGCACTGGCCGGAGGTAGTAGGAGCGTCGAGCCTGTCGGCTGATCCGCGAACCCCCGCTGACCGGCGATTCTGATGTCAGCCGCGGAACAGCGGCGAAGTCACCGGCAAGGAGGCACACCATGCTCACCACCATCGGCACGGCTCTCGGCTTGATCCTCGCGTTCGCCGTTCTGCTCCTGATGTCGCTCAGCTCGGTCCTGCCCGACTTCGCCGAACCCCGTGAAGCCGCCCCGCGCCCGGAGCGGAACCGGACGTCGCCGCGGCAGTGGTTCAGCTCGTTCCGGATGTTCCCGAGCGCAGCTGGTACACGGTGACGATCGGCGCCCGCAGCACCTGGTCGCGGTCGGCGAACCCGAGCACCTCGGTCTCGGCGATGATCCCGTCCAAGGCGGGATCATCGGTGGGCGCGGTGCCGCCGGCTTCGTGCCGCGCCGGGTCGAACGGCTGCCCGTCCGGGCGCAGCAGCGCCACGCCGATGCCGTCGAGCCCTTCGGCGAGCCGCTCGACGACGCCGTTGCTGCGGGCCCGGTCCAGCGCGTACAGGCACAGCTTGATCAGCGCGGCGCGTTCGGAACGTGCCTGGTCGAGCGGGTCGATGTGCACGGCGGTCATGTCAGCCCCCAACTCGGCGTCCGGCTCCGCGGGTTCGTCCGCGCTCGGATCGGACGGCGGGGCCTCCCGCTCGGTTCCACGACCGGGTGAAGATCGTCGTCGAAGCCAGTCCCGCACCGCCGCGTCCCCTCCGCTCGCCGGTGGCTGAAGCTCAGCCGGGTATCCGGACCTGTCCGGGCTGAAGTTGCTGCCAGATCAAGAAGTACGCCCGGTGCACCACGAACGCGATGCGGCTCTGCGCCGGCGTCGCACCGAACGAGGCGTACGACCGCCACCACCCGGCCCGCTCCATCGCGTACTCGACGAGTTCGTGCTGCGGTCGCCCGGCCAACCCCAGCCGCGCACCCGGATCGGTGCTGCCCCCGATGCGCAGCACCTCCTCCACGAGATCGTCCGGCAGCACCACCGAACCCGAGGCGACCAGCGTCAACGCCTCCAGCAGTCGCAGCTGGTGCGCCTCCGGGCGGGTCAGCAGGACCTCGACCGCGTCGTGCACCCGCTGCCGTTCGCCCGCGTCACCGGACGCGTGCGCCAGCGCCGTCACCGAGGCGAGCGCGGCGGCGGCCTTGATCCCGTCGGCGCGGGCCCGGAACACCTCGTCCAGCCTGCTCAGCACTCCCGCCAGCCCGGAGCAGTCCAGCAGCGCCCGGCGCAACGCCCCCGCCGTGATCGCCGGATCGGCGTCGAGCTCCGCCAGCGCCCGCCGCACCCCGTACAGGTCCAGCCGCTCCAGCAGCCGCGCGCGGTCCCGCTCGGGGATCTCGCATTCCCAGCTCGTGAACAGGTCCGCCGACATCAGCATCGTCCGGCGCGTCGTCTCGTCCAGTTCCCCCAACGCCCGCAGCACGTCGGCGTCGGCGGACGTGAAGCCACCGGTCTCCGCGGTCTCCGCCAGCAGCCCGATCACCGGGAGCACCTCCGCCACCCGCGGCCCGAGCAGCGCGGCCTGCTCACCGGCCAGCGCGGCGGCGGCCCGCCACACGTCGCCCTCGGAACCCGGGATCGAGTCCGGTTCGACGGTGTCGGCCTTGTTCAGCACCGCGATCGCGTTCACCGGCCCCGCCTCGCGGCTCGCGGTGGCCGCGGTGAACGCCTCCAAGGCGTGCTGGTCGTCGGCCCGCACCGCCTGCGTCACCACGTAGACCACCGCCTCCGCCCCGGCGACCGCGCCGTGCGACACCGGGTCCAGGTCGTCACCGGTCGTCTCGCGGGCGCCGAGCAGCTGCTCGGTCCGCGCCACCGAGGCGGCGTCGAGCGAGCCGAGCCCGGGGGTGTCGATCACCGTGAGGTCCCGCAGCACGGCGTTGGTCAGGTAGGCCTCCAGGTGCGACACCCGGTGCAGCTCCACGCCCAGCTCACCGGGGATGCCGCCGTCGGCGTCGAACGGAACGGCCTGCTTGGTCCCGTCGTGGAAGACCACTTCGACGCGATCGACCGTGCCGTACTGGAAGCGGGTCACCAGCCGGGTGCACTCGCCGACGTCGGTCGGCGCGACCCGCCTGCCGATCAGCGCGTTCACCAGGGTGGACTTGCCGGATTTGATGCGTCCCGCCACCGCGACCTGCAGCGGCGCCGACAACCGCCGCAGCACCTCGTCGAAACCGGCCGCCGTCGTGTCCGAGACCTGGGCCCGCAACCCGGCGCACAACCGGGCGACCGACGACGACAGCGGACCCGCCCAGTGCTGCTCGACCGGCGATGTCACCCCTGCCTCCTCAACCCCGTGCTGTGATCGCGGCCATCGTGCCATGCGCGGCGGATCTTCCGGCCGGGTCGTCGGCGCTTCGCCGCGGATCGGCGGGGCGACATCGTTTGGCGAACGATCAACCCGGGAATCCGTTGCGGGCACGGACTTGCGCACAGCGCACTCGACGACGGAACTGGTGATTCCCGTGGGAACCGGACACACCCTCGCATTCCTGGTCATCGGCATCGTGCTCGTCTTCGTCGACGGTTGGCTGCTGCGCCGCAGCGGCACCACCTACCTGGAAGCCGCCTACCCGGACGGGAAGGTCGCCGACTCGGTGAACCAACTGGTCACCGTGCTGTTCCACCTGACGACGCTCGGCGTGGTCACCTTGCTCTCGACCGTCCCGATCGGCGGTGCCGACCCGTTCTACGCCGTGCTCACCCGCACCGGCGTGCTGCTGCTGGTGCTGGCCGCCGCGCACGGCATCACGATCTGGATCCTCGCCCGGCTGCGCACCAAGCAGCGCGACAAGGCCCTGCAGGAGGAGATCGCCGCCCGGACCAGCGAGCACTTCGACGCCGAACCGCACCCCCGCACCGGCTGATCGCCCGGTCACGGCCGCCGCGCGTACGACCCGGGTAGGACGCGGACCGTCTCCGAGGAGGACGAACCCGGGGTGGCCGACGCCTACGCTCGGGGCGGTGCGGAACCGGAGCGCGTGGTCGCGGAAGCATCGAATCGCCCTGGACGCGTGCATCGCGACGGTGCTGCTCGTCGCGCACCTGATGTCCGAGGCCGGTATGCACGGACCGTTCTGGCCGACGGCGGTGTTCGGCGGAGTGCTCGCCTGCGGTCCCGTCGCGCTGCGCCACCGGGCACCGGCGCTCGCTTCGGTCACCGTCGTCGCCGGGGTGGTCCTCACGAACCTGCTGCTGGGTTCGGGCCCGGTGTTCACGCCGGGTCAGGTCGCGGCGTTCTTCGTGCTGCACACGCTGATCAGCACCGGGCACCGCCGGCTCGCGGTGGCGCTGACCGCGGCGCTCAACCTGATCGTGCTGGCCGGGCTGCTCACCGTCGTCCCGCTGCCGATCGCGGCGCCGCTCACCGCCGCTTCCTGGTCGATGCTGAGCTACCTGCTGCTGACCGCGCTGATCTGGGCGTTCGGCGAGTTCATCGCCGCGCGCCGGGCGCACCTGCGGGAAGTCGAGGAGCGGTTGCGCCGCGCCGAGGCCGAACGCGACCGGCAGGCGCGGCTGGCAGTCGCCGAAGAGCGCAACCGCATCGCTCGCGAGCTCCACGACGTGCTGGCGCACTCGCTCAGCGTGATGATCGCGCAGGCCGATGGCGCGAGCTACGCCCTGCGCACCGACCCCGAACTGGCCGGACGCGCGACGCGCACCGTCGCGGACACCGGGCGGTCGGCGTTGCGCGAGCTGCGCGGCCTGCTGGACGTGCTGCACGATCCGGCCGAGGACGGCGCGTGGACGCCGCAGCCCGATGCGGCGGCGCTGGGCGAACTGGTCGAGCGGGTGCGGCGCCCGGACCTGCCGATCCGGTTCGAACTGACCGGGAACGTCGAGGAACTGCCGACCGGGCTCGGCCTCGCCGTGTACCGGATCGTGCAGGAAGCGTTGACGAACGTGCTCAAGCACGGTGGTGGCGCGGCGGAGGTGCGGGTGGACGTCGGCGGTGGAGCCGTCGTGCTCGACGTCGCCGACGGTGGAGCGCCCGGCCCGCGCGACCTGCCCTCCACCGGCAACGGACTGGGCGGGATGCGGGAGCGGGCCGTGCTCTACGGCGGAACCTTGACCGCGGGTGCTCGCCCGGGGGGCGGCTGGCGGGTGCGCGCGGAACTGCCGGTGCCGAGCGCCGATCAGGGCTGACCGCGACGGCGGGATGAGGCGTCGTCCTACTGCGGCGGGACGCGCGGCGGATCCGATTTCCCCGCCCGGACGGACGCGGGTCCAGAGTTCCGCGCCGCAGCCTGGTCCGGTCCGAACCCGACCGGCCCCGGGATGTGCCCATGACCACCACCCTCGACGTCCGTTCGGTCCGCGCCCCGCGGGGCGCGACCCCGCCGGCCCGCGTCGATCCGCCCGCGCTCGCGACCCGCCCGCTGCTGCTGATCGCGGCGGCCGTGAGCGCAGTGCTGCTGATCACCAGCGGTCGCTACGGCTATTACGCGGACGAGCTGTACTTCCTGGCCGCCGGCGACCACCTGGACTGGGGCTACGTCGACCAGCCGCCGCTGGTGCCGCTGATCGCGCTGCTCGCCGACACGGCGGCCCCCGGTTCGCTGTTCGCGCTGCGGTTGCTGCCCGCTCTCGCCGCCGGTGCCGGGGTCGTGGTGACGGCCCTGCTCGCTCGGGAATTCGGCGGTGATCGCCGCGCGCAGCTGCTGGCCGGCGGAGCGTGGGCCGTGTCGGGGCAGACCTTGGCGGGCGGGCACATGCTGGCGACCGTCTCCTTCGACCCGCTGCTGTGGAGCGTCGTGCTGTGGCAGCTGGTGCGCTGGGTTCGGCTGCACGAGCAGGGCGTCCGGCGGGATCGCGCGCTGCTGCTCGCCACCGCCTGCACCGCGCTGGCCGTGCAGGTGAAGCTGCTGATCCCGGTGCTGTGGGCGGTGCTGGTGGTAGTGCTGCTGTGCGTCGGCCCGCGGTCGCTGCTGCGCCGTCCGGCGCTGTGGGCCGGTGCGGCCGGGGTGCTGGCGCTCGCGGCGCCCACGCTGTGGTGGCAGGCCGAGCGCGGCTGGCCGCAGCTCACCATGGGCGAGGCCGTCGCCGCCGAGAGCTCGTTCGGGCCGCTGGCGCTGCCCGCGGTGGTGCTCTGTGCCGGCGTTCCCGGCGGCGTGCTGCTGTGCCTGGGGCTGTGGCGGTTGCTGCGCGCACCGGAGCTGCGGCCGTACCGGTTCCTCGGCTGGACCGTCCTGATCGTGACGGGCCTGGTGCTGCTGGCGCAGGCGCGGCCGTACTACTCGGCAGGCTTCTACGGCTTGCTGTTCGCCGCGGGCGCGACCGGACTGCGGGCGAGGTGGCCGTCCCCGCGGCTGTACGGGATCTCCGCGCTGGTCGCGGTCCTGGCCACGTTGCCGGTGCTGCCCGTCGCGCTCATCCCGCGGTTCGACCTGGTCGGCACCGGCAGCACCGGCTGGCCGGAGCTCACCGCGGTCGTCGAGGACCATGCCCGGCGGGAGCGGGCCCCCGTGATCACCGAGGACTACTGGGTGGCGAGCGCCGTGCACCACTACGGCCGCACCGAGGTGCACAGCGCCAGCCGCGGCTTCTGGGAGTTCGGCAGGCCGGCCGACGACACCGCCCGAGCGATCTACGTGGGCGCCGACCGCGAATTCCTCGCCCGGCACTTCGGGTCCGTGCGACGAGTGGACACAGTGGACTTGCCGGTGCCTTCGCGGTACCAGGGGACTCCGGTGTGGGCGGTGGCGCAGCCGAAGCGGCCGTGGGATCGGCTGTGGCGGGACCTGTGGCACGTCGGCCTCCGCCACGGCGGAACCGCGCCGACTCCGCCACCTGGAGCGACGCCCGGGGCAGCGGAGTAGCGGACCGCCGTCGCGCTCCGACCGCCCGAAAACGGTTCCAGCGCGGGAGAAGCGGACCTAGGCTTGCGGATCATGATTCGAGTGCTGCTCGTCGACGACCAGGAACTGATGCGCATGGGGTTCCGCATGGTGCTCGACGCGCACCCCGACATCGAGGTCGTCGGCGAGGCGGGCGACGGCGCACGAGCCGTGCAGCTCGCCGAGCAGGTCGAACCGGACGTGGTGCTGATGGACGTGCGGATGCCGGTGCTCGACGGCATCGAAGCCACCCGGCGGATCATCGCGGGCTGCGACGCGCGAGTGCTGGTGCTGACCACCTTCGACCTCGACGAGTACGCGCTCGCCGCGTTGCGCGGCGGTGCCAGCGGATTCCTGCTCAAGGACATCCCACCGGAGAGCCTGGTGACCGCGGTGCGCTCCGTCGCCGGCGGCGACGCCGTCGTCGCGCCGAGCGTCACCCGGCGGCTGCTCGAACGGTTCCTGGACACCGCGGACGGCGGCAGCCGGGACCGGGCGGTGCTGGACGTGCTCACCGAACGGGAACGGGAAGTGCTGGCGCTGGTCGGCAGGGGGCTCAACAACCAGGAGCTGGCCGCGCGGCTGCACGTCTCCGAAGCCACCGTCAAAACCCACATCGGCCGGGTGCTGGCCAAGCTGGGAGTCCGGGACCGGGTGCAGGCCGTGATCCTCGCCTACGAGACCGGGCTGGTCCGGCCCGGCGCTCGGTGACGGTGTCGGGGCGGGACGTTCGCGCTGGTGGGCGGTTAGCCTGGGCGGCGTGCCAGCTCCCGGATGGAAACCCAGGCTCGTCGCGCTCGACGTGGACGGAACGCTGCTCGACCCCGATCCGCAGACCATCTCGGCGCCGGTGCGCGCGGCGGTCCGCCGGGTCGCGGCCGCCGGCGCGCACGTGGTGATCGCCACCGGGCGCAGCATGCTCGGCACGCTGCCGGTGCTCGACGAGCTCGGGCTGACCAGCGGAGTCGCCCTGTGCTCGAACGGTGCGGTCACCCTCGACGCCACCACCGGCGACGCCCTCGCCGTCGAGACCTTCGACCCCGCTCCGGTGCACGCGCGGCTCACCGCGCTGCTGCCCGGAGCGAGCTACGCGGCCGAGCAGATCGGCACCGGCAGCCTCGTCACCAGCCCCTTCCGCGAATACCAGCTGCACGGGCCGCAGCGGCTCGCCGACCTGGACGAGCTGTTCGCGGAGCCGGTACCGCGGCTCATCGCGAACTGGGAAGGCCACGAACCCGCAGAGGTCACCGCCGCGCTCGCGGGAGTGGACCTGCCCGGCTGCACCGTCACCATCGACCACTACGAGCCGTGGGTGACCCTGGTGCCCGCCGGGGTGACCAAGGGCTCCGCGCTGGAGAAGTTGCGCACCGAACTCGGCGTGGCCGCCGAGGACACCTTCGCCGCGGGCGACGGCACCAACGACGTGCAGATGCTGCGCTGGGCGGCGCACGGCGTCGCCATGGGCCAGGCCCCCGCCGAAGTGCGCCTCGCCGCCGCCGAAGTGACGGGTCCCGTCGCCGAGGACGGCGTGGTTCCCGCCCTCGCCCGCTGGTTCCCGTGACGCGCTGAACACCGAGCGTGCGGCACCTCGACCGCGGGGATGAGCCGAACCCGCGCGAACTTGGCCGATAGGTGTACCCGCCATGGCCGGAAGGCCGAGGCGTCCGGCCCGGCCGGTGCGGCAGAGTTCTCCTCGTCGCTCGGACCACGCCGAGGGCCCGCCGCACACGGGAGACACCATGATCGAGGCTGTCGGCCTCACCAAACGCTACGGATCGACGGTCGCGGTCAACGACCTGTCGTTCACCGTCCAACCCGGCACCGTGACCGGATTCCTCGGGCCCAACGGCGCGGGCAAGTCCACCACGATGCGCATGATCCTCGGCTTGGACCGGCCCACCGCCGGAACCGTCCGCGTCGACGGCAAGGACTACCGCGAGCTCACCGAACCGCTGCGCACCGTCGGAGCGCTGATCGACGCCAAGTGGGTGCACCCGAACCGCTCCGCGCACGCGCACCTGCGCTGGCTCGCGCGGTCCAACCGCATCCCGGTGAGCCGCGTCGACGAAGTGCTCGAAATGGTCGGGCTCACCGCCGTGGCCAAGCGCCGCGCCGGCGGCTTCTCGCTGGGCATGTCGCAGCGCCTCGGCATCGCCGCCGCGCTGCTCGGCGACCCGAAGATCCTGCTGTTCGACGAACCCGTCAACGGGCTCGACCCGGAAGGCATCCACTGGATCCGCCGGTTCATGCGGCAGCTCGCCGACGAAGGCCGCACCGTGTTCGTCTCCAGCCACCTGCTGTCCGAAATGGCCTTGACCGCCGAAAACCTCGTCGTCGTCGGCAAAGGCGAACTGATCGCCCAGTGCAGCACCGAGGAGTTCGTCGCGGGCGCGGGCACCGGCTCGCTGAAGGTCCGCTCGCCGCACGCCGCCCGGCTGCGCGAACTGCTCGTCGACGACGGGCGCACCGTGCTCCCGTTCGACGCGGCGAAGCCCGACACCATCGTCGTCACCGGCGCGGACACCGACCAGATCGGTGAGCTCGCCGCCGCCCACCAGCTCGTGCTGCACGAACTCAGCCCGCAGCAAGGCTCGCTGGAAGAAGCGTTCATGCAGCTCACCAGCCAAGCCGTGGAGTACCAGACCGATTTCGGCGGCGTGCTCGCCACCGCCGGGGAGGACGCCCGATGACGCTGCTCGCCGTGGAACGCATCAAGCTGTTCTCCACCCGCTCGCCCTGGTGGTGCTCGGCCACCGCGCTCGCGCTCACCATCGGCTTCGCCGCGATGATGGGCTGGGCCGTCGACGGCGGCATGTCCCTGAGCCAGGCGCTGTCCGGCTACCAGTTCGGGCTGATGGTCGTGCTGGTGCTCGCGGCGCTGGCCGTCACCACCGAATACCGCTTCGGCACCATCCGGGCCACCTTCCAAGCGGCGCCGAACCGGACGGCGGTGCTGCTGGCGAAAGCGGGCGTCGTCGCCGCCCTCGCGTTCGTCCTCGGCGAGCTCGCCGCGTTCGGCTCCTGGGGCGTGGCCCAACTCCTCGCGCCCGGACCGGAACTCGCCGTCAGCACCGCGACCGAATGGCGGCAGCTCGTCGGCATCGGACCGCTGTTCGCGCTGGCCGCCGTGCTCGCCGTCGGCGTCGGCGCCCTGCTGCGCCAGACCGCCGGCGCGGTGACCCTGCTGATCATCTGGTCGCTGCTGGTGGAACAGCTCATCCTGCTGGTCCCCAACATCGGCCCGGACCTGCAGGAGTGGATGCCGTTCACCGTCGGGGCCCGCTTCCTGCAATCCGACCTCATGGGCGGCGACCCGCCGCTCGGTCCGTGGGGATCGCTGGCCTACTTCGCCGCCGTGGCGTTCGCGGTGCTCGCCACCGCAGCCGTCGTGGTGCACCGGCGAGACGCCTGATCATGCGCGGAGGGTGACGGCGCGAACCGTCGCGCCGTTACCCCTCCCGCTGGAGAGGCTGATCACGCCAGCAGATAGGATCTCGGCAAGATCGAGCCGTGATCACAGTTCCACCCGGATTCCGCGCAGGCCGAAACCTCTCCGCCGCCCGCCGGACGAAGTGGACGGATCGCGGCGGATCCGAGACCAAGGTGCCGAGCCTGGCTCGACACCTCCGGCACGGTCACCGCGCCAGTGAGCGCGGCGACCGGACGGCACAACAGAATCGACCGACTGCATTAGCGCTCGGGGGCGCCGGCGGTCGGGACGGGGGAGGGCCCGGGCTGTCATTCGGGGGATGGCCCGGGCCCTGTGCTTTTCTGGTTGTTTTCACGGCTCGTTTTGCTTTGGTGTCCGGGTAGCGGAACCTCAGTCGGTCTCTCGCTGCGGGATCTTTTTCCCAAGTGGCTCCGCCACGAGGGAAAAAGCTGTCCTCGCGAGAGACCGACT
>NZ_JBSFWJ010000018.1:0-101687 GCF_053592695.1 Saccharopolyspora sp. NPDC002578
AGCACGCGTACTACCTGCAGTACAAGAACGTCAAGGCGGACTACGTCAAGCAGCTGTGGAACGTCGTGAACTGGGACGAGGTCGGCAAGCGCTTCGCCGACGCGCGTGCCGGCTACAACGGCCTGCGCCTGCCCACCGCTTGATCCCGCCGCGCCGGGCACCGGCGCACCGCGGACGCTCGACACTTCGGGGCCTTCCTCTCGGGAAGGCCCCGAAGTGCTGTCCGGGGTGGTGCCGGAGCACCGCGCGTAGTGCTCCGGCGACGCGGGTCCGAACGCGAACGAACCCCGCCTCCCGGAGGAAGCGGGGTTCGCTCTGTTCCCGAACTGACTGCCGCTCCCACCACGAAGCGGACATGTATTAGGTTAGCCTAACCTCCCAGGCTCTGCAACCCCCGATCTCCGCCCCCGCCACAGCAGCAGTCCGCAGCCCACCGCGGCCAGCAACGAGGCGAGCCCGCCGAGCAGCACCGGCGACCGCGGCCCCAGCACCTCCGCGAGCCAGCCCGAGGCCAGCCCGCCCAGCGGTTTCCCGCCGAGGAACAGCAGCATGTAGAGGCCCATCACGCGCCCGCGCATCGACGGGTCGACGCTCAGCTGCACGGTCGAGTTCGCGCTGGTCGTGAAGGTCATCACCGCCACCCCGACCGGGATCAGCATCACCGCGAACGACCAGTAGCCCGGCATCAGCGCGCCCACCGCCTCCAGCAGCCCGAACGCGGCGGCGCCGAACACCATCAGCCGCAGCCGCGAGCCCTCCTTGCCGCTGCGGCGCGCGGCGAGGGTGGCGCCGGACAGCGTGCCGACCGCGAGCATCGTGATCAGCAGTCCGTAGCCGTCGGCGTCGCGGCCGAACACGTTGCGGGCGATGACCGCGAAGGTGCTCTCGAAGTTCATGCCGAAGGTGCCCACGCAGAACACCAGCACCATCACCGCGACCAGGTCGGGCCGCCGCCGCACGTAGCGCAGCCCGGCGAGCACCTGGCCGCGCTCCTTCGGCACCCGGTCCGGGCGGTGCAGCTGCGCCGCGTTCATCAGCAGCAGCCCGCCCACCACGGCGGCGGAGCTGATGCCGTTGGCGAGGAACACCCAGCCGGTGCCGACGGCGGTGATGAGCACGCCCGCGATGGCGGGGCCCACGATGCGCGCCAGGTTGAAGGTCATCGAGTTCAGCGCGACGGCATTGGTGAGCTGCGACGGCCCCACCATCTCCACCACGAACGACTGGCGGACCGGGGCGTCGATCGCCGCGAACGCGCCGAGCACGGCGCACAGCGCGTACACGTGCCAGAGCCGCACGACCCCGGACACGTCGAGCAGGCCGAGCAGCAGTCCGCACGCGCCCAGCGCGATCTGCGTCGCGATCAGCAGGCGCCGCTTGTCGAACCGGTCGGCCGCGGTGCCCGCCCACAGCGTCAGCAGCAGCGTCGGCAGGAATTGCAGCGCGACCGCCACGCCGAGCGCGCCGGCGCTGCCGCCGGAGAGTTCCAGCACCAGCCAGTCCTGCGCGGCCCGCTGCATCCACGTGCCGGTGAGCGAGACGACCTGACCGGAGGCGTAGTAGCGGTAGTTGCGCACCCGCAGCGAGCCGAACATGCCGCCGCCGGAGCCCTCCCGGCCTGGCGGAGCGGCGAGCTCGCCGGTGGTGGATGTGCGGTTCGCACCGTCCGGGCCGTGCCCTGACGGGTGCAGCGATTCACCTGACACCGCCGACGTGCTCAGCTCCCCTCTAGCGCTCCGAGATCCGTTCCATGATCTCGGCGGCGCGACTCAGCGTCGCGCGCTCTTCCTTGGTCAGCTCGGCGAGCTGGATGTCGAGCCAGCGCTCCCGAGCGGAGATCTCCTCATCGATGCGGGCGCGGCCCGCGTCGGTGAGGTCGACGACGGCCTGCCGCCCGTCGGTGGGATGCGGGGTGCGCACCACCAGGCCGAGGTTTTCGAGGGCGGCGATGACCCTGGTCATCGAGGGCGGCTGCACGCCTTCCTTCGCGGCGAGCACGCCCGGCGTCATGGCTCCGGCCTTGTGCAGGCAGGACAGCGCGGACAACTGGGAGAGCGTGACGACGGAGTCGGTGCTCTGCGCCCGCAACCTGCGGTTGAGTCGGACGGAGGCCATCCGCAGCCGAGTGGCCAGCGTGCGCTCACGTTCAGCGATCTCGGACACGTCGTTAGTCTACCAAACTATTTGACGACAAATCGGACGATCGACCCATGGTCGGGCGCGATGCGCGGAGCTTAGGGGACTCGACGTCCGACGATCACCCGAGGTGGCGAATTCGTACCCGATCGTCAGCCGTTGACGACTTCCGCCCCGGTCGATCTTGTCAGCGGCGGAGCCGCTGAGCGGTGGCCGCGCTCGCAGCAGGACCACCGGCGGGTTCTCAGCGGCCTTCTCGCGAGGACAGCCCGTTTGCCCAGTAGGCGGCTACTTCAAAACGGTCCCGCAGCGAGAAGGCCGCTGAGGTTCCGCTACCCGGACACCTCCGCGAAGCAAGCTCAACAACGGCTTTCAGCCCGCGAACAGCGCGGAGACCGGGTCGGCGGCGAAGTACAGCACGAACGCGGCCGAGACGACCCACATCAGCGGGTGCACGGTCCGCACCTTGCCGGTGGCCGACTGGATCAGCACGTAGCTGATGAAGCCGACGCCGATGCCGTTGGCGATGGAGTACGTGAACGGCATGACCACGATCGTCAGGAACGCGGGCAGCGCGATGGTGAAGTCGGACAGGTCGATGTCGCGGATCTGGGCCAGCATCATCGCGCCCACCACGACCAGCGCGGGCGCGGCGGCTTCGACGGGGATCACGCTGTAGAGCGGGGTGAGGAACATGGCGGCCAGGAACAGCAGCCCGGTGACCACGTTCGCCAGCCCGGTGCGGGCGCCTTCGGCGATGCCGGAGGCCGATTCCACGAACACCGTGTTGGAGCTCGCCGAACCCGCACCGCCCGCGACGGCGCCGACGCCCTCGACGGCCAGCGCCTTGCCGATGCCGGGCAGGTTGCCCTTGCGGTCGGCGAGCCCGGCTTCCTTGCCGAGGCCGGTCATGGTGCCCATGGCGTCGAAGAAGTTCGCCAGCACCAGCGTGAACACCAGCATCGCCGCGGCCAGCGCGGGCAGCCGCGTCCACGCGCCGAAGGAGATGTCGCCGACGAGCGACAGGTCGGGGAAGCCGAAGATCTGCTCCGGCGGTGCCGGGTAGCCGAGGTTCCAGCCCTGCGGATCGGTGCCCTCCGAGGGACCCGCGTGCACCAGGGCCTCCACGGCGATCGCCACCAGAGTGTTGATCACGATGGCGATCAGGATGCCGCCGCGGACCTTGCGCGCCACCAGGATCGAGGTGAGCACCAGGCCGAACGCGAACACGGCGGTGGGCCAGGACGCGATGGAACCGTCGATGCCCAGCCCCACGGGCACGGTGGTGTTCGCGGCGTCCGGCAACCGGCGCACGAACCCGGCGTCGACCAGGCCGACGAAGCTGATGAACAGGCCGATGCCGACCGCGATGGCCGCTTTCAGCTCGGGCGGCACGGCGTTGAACACGGCGGTGCGGAACCCGGTGGCGACGAGGATCAGGATGATGATGCCGTCGACGACGACCAGGCCCATCGCCTCCGGCCAGCTCACCTGCTGGGCGATGGTGACGGCGAGCAGCGTGTTGATGCCCAGGCCCGCGGCGATGGCGAACGGGTAGTTCGCGACGAGCCCGAACAGCAGCGTCATGACGCCCGCGACGAGCGCGGTGCTCGCCGCGACCTGCGGCACCGTGAGGATGTCGCCGAGCACGTCGCGCTTCGCCGTCGGCGAGTCCGCGGAGTAGCTGCCGAGGATCAGCGGGTTGAGCACGATGATGTAGGCGACGGTGACGAAGGTGACGAGCCCGCCGCGCAGTTCCCGGCTCAGCGTCGAACCACGCTCGGTGATCTTGAAGTAACGGTCCAGCACCCCGGTTCCGCCCCGAGCTCCCGATTCGTTCCCACTCGCCATGCGTGGATCTTCGGGACCGCGATCCGATCCCGCAACCGGCTGCGCGTCGGGTTTACCGGAACGTTCCCGCGACTGCTCGGAGCCGCTGTCCGGCCCGGTGGGCGAATCGTCCGGATTCCTGTCCGCCATCACTACCTCACCCTGCTGACGACTACCGGGGTAGCCTGCCCGACGTGACCGAAGACAGCGCACGCACCCCCGCCTCACCAGCGACGACGACCGCCGAGGCGCCACGCACCGTGCCCGCGCTGCCACGCAGGCTGGCCCAGCCCACGCCGGTCGTGCTGGCCGGGACGGGGATCTGGCTCGCGGGCCTCGTGCTGTTCGCCGTCACCGCCCCCGGCGGCTTCGAGTTCTGGACCTGCGTAGCCGGGTTCGTCCTGGGCTTGACCGGGTACGGAGTGTTCCGCTGGCAGCGCAACGCGTCGCGCCGCGGCTCCCGCGGGGCGTGGAAGGGTTTGTCCGGTCTGGACGGATAGTGCGATACCGGAAAGGTGCTCTCCGGAAGTGGTCCATTCGCTAGTCTGCTGCTCGCGAAGTACCTACGACTGGGGGAGCAAGAAGTGGCGTTCAAACTCGATGTCGATCGCCTTGAGTTCGCCGTCCTCGCCGGCTGGGCGGGCCTGAAGCGCTTACCGCCGGTCGTCCAGTTCAGCCACTACGGCACGCCGGTGCAGGACATCAACGCCGAGCTCGACGCGGCCGACGCGCGGTGCCGCCAGCGGGGGCTGGTGAACCGCGCGAACCAGGTCAGCGACGAGGTGTGGGACCTCATCGGGATCTACCCGACCACCGCCGTCGAATACGACCTGCGGTTCTCCGCGAAGAAGGGCACCGAGCTGCGCGCGGCGATGTCGCAGTCCGGCCAGGTCGCGGTCCGCACCGTCATGCACGGCGACCGCTACGTCCTCGAACGCGTCCGCGCGGAGGACACCGTGCCCGCGCTGGCCTCGGTGCTGCCCGAGCACCCGCCGCTGAAGATGAAGCCCGTCAACGTGGACCTCACCGAGATGCGCGCCGTCATGGCCGACGTGCAGAAGAAGGGCCAGACCGACCCGCGCGCCATCGAGCAGGGCCTGCGCACCCGCGGCATCGACGTGACGGGCTTCCGCAAGGCCACCGAACTGCTCGACGGCACGAAGCTCGGCGCGGGCCAGATCGGCGTCACCGTGTGGAACGCGCAGCGCAAGGAGTTCCGCGGCGACCACACCGTGCAGGTCGTCGACGTCGAAGGCGGCCGGGTGTCCATCTACAACTCCGGCAACCAGCGCATGGTCGCCGGAGCCGACATCGGCACCTTCCGCCGCGTCCTCGGCGACCTCACCACCGCCGCGCAACGCCGCTCCACGTGGTGACCTCCCGAGCGCTGGGCCGAACGCGTGATCGCGCCCGCGCGCGGGGAACGAGATGCGGCGTTGTGACGTCGTATCGGTGCACTGCACAGGCGTGATCTGGCAAGCTGAGGCCTGATCACGGATCAACGTGACACTAGGGGGTAAGACAACATGGCCACCATCAACACGACGGTGAACAACGGGGGCGTCAGCTCCGGGGCGTCGTTCTCCGTCGACACGGACGCCATTCCGGGGATGATCGCGAAGTACGAGGATGCTCGCGGCGAGCTCGACGAGATCCTCAACAAAGTCAGGAACTCAGGCGTCCTCAAGCCTCCTGGTGATGACGAGGTGAGCAAGGGCGCCGCCGAGTCCATCAAGAAGCTCATGGGGAATTCCGAGGGCGGTATCACGCAAGTTGTCACCGCTGCCCGCAAGCACATTCAAGACCAGATCAATCAGCTGAAAGCGGCCCAAAAGGACTACCAGTCCGCCGACGACGCAGCCACTCCGACTCAGGCGTAAGGAATTTTCTGTGCTACGACGTACCAGCGTGCTCACCGCATCCCTCCTCATGCTCACCGCGATCTCCTCGTGCGCAGTCGGCGGCGAAGGGGAGCAGCAGCCTCCGCAGGCCGCGCCTAGCACGGAAAACATCGATCCTGCACTGGCAGTCGAGAATCCGAAGAACCTCAAGGGCGTTGCGGACGCCTGCCAGTTGCTCACTCCGGAGCAACGCACCGCCCTTCAAGTCGATGGGGCTCCAGAGCAGGCTGACAGCTTGTACAAGGAGCCTGCGTGCAGCATGGAAGGCGACATGCTCACAGCACGCATCGAGATCAACTCAAATCAAGGTGGCATGACGGCCACGCACGAACGCAAGGACAACTTCGACAATTTCGAACCCACTGAGGTCGCCGGGTATCCGGCAGCGCTGGTGAACTTCTCCGATTCGCTGTGCTCAGTGATCGTCGGAGTCTCCGACACCCAGTCTGTCGATGTCTATTACGCAATGAACTCAGGCGGCGCCCCCGAAATGAACGACGGGTGCGGATACGCGAAGAAGATCGCCGCCGAAGTGGTCCAGAACATTCCAGCCGCCTGATCCGAGGTCAGGCGCAAGGCCGAACAGGATGATGCAACATGGTCCCCCCTGCGATACCGATCATGGTCGGCGTTGCGCTGGTAGCGCCGTCCGATTCCGGCAACATCGACGAGATCATGCAAAAGGTGGGGTTCAACCACCCGGAGAAGTACAAGCAGATCACCGAGGGCGCCGGGCCCGAAGAGATGACCCGTGCCGCCGACGACCTGAAGGGGGCGATCAGCGAGCGCTTCGGAGCCGCACTGGAACTACTCGAAACGGCGAACCGAGACGCGAACGTCGCTTGGCAGGGCCAAGCCGCTGAGCAGTTCGGGAACTCGACCAAACCAATGACGAGCTTCCTCACGAACGCTCAATCGACGTCGCAATCCGCCGGTGGTTCGATCGAGCGGCAGGTCGACGGGTTCCTCACGGTCCGGAACTCGATGCCGGAACCGAAGAAGGTCGACGCGACGGACAGCCTCATTGAAAAGGGCGGCGCCTGGCTCGTCGGCGGTGAAACGGACCTGCAGCAGCAGGAACGCGAGGCCACCGAGGCGGCCGAGGCCGCGAAGCAGACGTACTCGACCTACGACAACACGATCCGTCCCGAGATCCAGAACCCGCCGCGGTTCGACCCGCCGCCGGGGCAGAGCGGCGACCAGGGGCAGAGCTCCTTCGATCGCAGTGGGGCGATCAACTCGCCGATGGGCGTCGGATCAGGCGGTAGTCCTGGTGCTGGCGGTAGCGGCGGTGGGATCGGTGGCGTCGGTGGTGGTTCAGGGTTCGGGCCTGGTGGTTCGAGCTTCCCGGACACGCCTTCTGGCAGCGGTTCGTCGTGGGCTCCTGGGACCAGCCCCTCGACGATGCCGGCTCCGGCGTCGCTCCCCAGTGCCGGTGGTGGCGCCGGTGCGGGTGCCGGGGCCGGTGGTGCCGGGCTCGGGATGATGCCGGGCGGCATGGGCGCCGGTGGAGCCGGTGCGGGCGCGGGTGGTAGCGCCGGTGCGGGCGGCATGGGCGCTGGCGGTCGTGCTGGTGCCGGGGCCGGTGCCGCGAACCAGCCTGGTGCGGGTGGCCGTTCGGGCATCGGCACGCCGGGTGGCGGCATGGCCGGTGCCGGTGGTGCCGGCGCGAAGGGCGCCGGGGCCGGTGGTCGTGGCGGCATGGGCATGGGCGGCGGCATGGGTGCCGGTCGCGGTGGCCAGGGCGGCGAGGACGACGAGCACGAGCACCCGAGCTGGCTCGAGGAGCAGGACGACGTCTGGCTCAACGACATGCCGCGCACCGCTCCCCCGGTCTTCGGGGAGTGAGCTAGGGCGAACGCTCGACGGCGTTGAGGGGCCGCGCACCGATCAAGGTGCGCGGCCCCTTCGCTCGGGTCATCGCACCGATCGGTCCCAGGTGAGGGTGGGAGGTCTCGTGTCGGACAGCGGGTCTGCGGGGAACTCGGCGGGCCGCACGAACTCGACGCGCTGCACCGGCAGGGGGTTCTGCTTCGCGTTCGGTTTGCCGTCCTCACCGAGAACTTCGGTCTGCTCGCGGAAGTGATAAGCGGGCAGCAATGTCTCGGGGTCGAGGTAGTAGGCCATGTTCGCCCCTTCGCCAGGCCCATTCCCTTGCATGTAGGGAAGTTCCTCCGCTGTCAGCCCGGTCTTCTGGAACGACCAGGTCACTACCTGAAAGCCCCAGTACAACCCTCCGGTATTCACTGGTTCTGCACGAACCGGAAGCCGGACGAACCTCTTGCCGCCGATATCGACCAGCTCCGGTTTGCCCGCCTGGAAGAAGCCGGAGTACCTGGTTGTCAGGTGTGTGATCATGGCGTCGCTCTGCGGCGGCGTGAGTCCGCCAGGGATGATTCCGTCGCCCGCGTAGGTGGCATGGCGCCGCAGCCGACACCCTCCGCTGTCGGGATCATGCCAGCCGTTCCGGTAGCTGGCCCAGCTGTACGAGGTGTCACCGACGCATCGCGCTTGGATCGTTCCTTCGTCCGCGTCGAGCGAAGTCTTGATGTACTGCTTGGATCGATAGTCGACGATCGTGTCGTCCCCGTACTCGACCACGCCTGCGACGTAAGCAGCTTTGTCTTGGTAGGTCTCCTCTACGGTTCGGACAACAGGTTCCTGGGACTGCCGCTCGAACATCTCCCAGAAGAGCGCGTCCGGGTCGATCTCGTTGATGGTGGAGGCGTTGATCTGTGTGGACGGGTCCCATTCCGGCCGACCTTCGTCGGCTTCGGCCGCGCCCGACCGCAGCGCGTAGATGCCGATCGACACACCGATGAGGCACAACACCACGATCACGACGCCGAAGACGATCAGACCTGTGCGGCGCTTGCGCGGAGGTGGCTGCTGCCACTGCGGTACCGGCTGCTGCCAGCCACCAGGGAAGTATTGGCTGGGCGGCCCGCTCTGTCCGACCGGCGGCTGTTGTCCCTGCCAAGGTTGTTGACCGTTCCACGGCTGCTGGCCGTTCGGCGGGTAGGGCGGTGTCATCTCGTGGGGTCCGATTCTCCGAGGTCGTGATCGTCGATCAGCACAGCACGCGGTGAGGTCGTGCCGAGGGCGAATGCCCGATTTCGTGGGCAAGTCCGCATCGCGGCCGTCGGCTATTAACAATCACTCGTTGCTCGGGAACGGGACGATGCGGTGATCACCACTGCGGGCTTCGACGGAGCAGACCGAGCAGGTCGGGCGGCCGTCGCGGGGGCCGACGTCGGCCGGGTCGGCCATGACTCCGCACAAGCCCACGGCTTGCACCGCGCCGACCGGGATCACGTGGTTCTGGTAGCCGAAGGCGGCCCAGCAGCCTTCGGGCTCTTCGCTCTCTGCCGGCATTCGGGGTTCTCCTCGGGTTGGGAGGGTGACCGAGCGGGAGGGGAGGTGGACCCGCCCGGCCACCCGACGAACCGGTGTGGGGTCGGGGGTCACCACGACCGGTCCGGGTCATCGGTCCGCGATCAGCGCGGACGGTTCGCGAGCACGCGCCAGCAGTCCATGAAGGTCGCTTCCTGGATCCACGCGAGCTCGTCGGCGATGCGCTGCAGTTCGTCGGTGCTCACCACGACGCCGCACAGCGCCTTCACGAGCTCACCCGGCTCGGAGCTGCGCGCGGCCAGGTCGAAGGCGTGCCGACCACCGCCCACCGGCTGCCACAGCCCCACCTTCGCCCCGTTCGCCAACATGCTCGCTCCTTCCCAGAACTCAACATCGACTCGCATAAATGCTCACATCGCATCTATGCGATTGACTAGGTATCGTTCGAGTGGACCCCCTGGAGTGACACGCAGGACCTGACGAAACTGGCGAGCATGATGATCAGCCCAACTGTGCGCGGCCGAGTGCTGGCGAAAAGGCTCTACCAACTTCGCGAACAAGCCGGGTACACACAGACGGCAGCGGCGGCTGGGCTGGATTGGAAGCAATCGAAGGTCAGCCGCATTGAGGCGCGCGAACAGAAGGTCAGCGTGGCCGATGCACATGCCCTTGCAGCCTTCTACGACGTCACGAAAACGGAGCGAGATCTTTTGGTCACCCTCGCCCGTGACTCGAAGAAGCAGGGCTGGTGGCAGTCGTACGGCGATGTCATGCCTACGTGGTTCGACACCTATGTAGGCATGGAAGCCGAGGCATCGTCACTGATGACCTACGAGTCCGAGTTCATCCCGGGCCTGTTGCAAACCGCGGACTATGCCCGTGCCACCACTAAAGCGACCGTGCTCGATGCCGACGTTGAGGAGATCGATCGGCAAGTTGAACTTCGTCTGCAGCGACAGCAGCGGCTGCGTGGGTCGGACGCTCTCACCTTGTGGGCGATCATCAGCGAGGCGGCGCTGCGACGACCGGTGGGCGGCCAGGCTGTTTTGCACGAGCAGCTCATTCACCTCGTTGCTCTCGCCGAACAGCCGAACATCACCGTGCAAGTGATGCCCTTCGCGGCGGCAGGCCACCCTGCGCTCGGCCCTTTCGTTCTCCTCAGTTACCCGGAAGAGTGGCATCCAGACGTGGTGTACCTGGAAACCCAGGCTGGCGCTCAATGGGTTGAGGAACCCGTGCAGGTTCGCAAGTTCTGCGTGGTGACCGAACACCTGCGAGCGCACGCCATGGATCCGAGCGATTCGGTGCGCGCCTTGCGCGAGCGGGTAGGAGATCTTGGTCGGGATGTTCAGTCAGTGGCGAGTGTCGAGCAGAAGCGCAGGACAAGGTAACTGCGTCGAGGTGGGGTTCCGCGCATCCACCTACAGCGGCCCGCAGGGCAACTGTGTGGAGGTCGGCTGGCGGAAGTCCACCTTCAGCAACGGAGCCCAGAACTGCGTCGAGGTCGGCGGTTCTCCCGAGGTCGTCGGCGTGCGGGACACCAAAGATCGGGACGGCGGGATGTTGGTGTTCGAGCGCCAGGCGTGGCACCGGTTCACCCGGTCACTGCGAGGCTGACGCGCTTCTTGCATGAACGGACCGTTCGTCCAATCCCGTTGGGCGAACGGTCCGTTCACTTCGTCAGCGCAGGAGCGTGACCGCTTCCGGATCCGCCAGCAGCGCGGCCAGCGCGAAGCGGGTGTCCCAGGTTCCGGCCGCCCAGGCGAGGGCGCGGGCGAGGCCGTCGGGGGTGCGTTCGGCGTGCACCGCGCCCGCCTCGTCGACCCACCAGTGCACGCGCTGCTCACCGGCGCGGGTGCTCACGCGGAGTCCGTCGTGCAGGGTGACTTCGCCGCGCGGGACGGCGATCCCCAGCAGCTCGCAGGCTCCGGGGACGCGGCCGACCTCGGCCCACTTCTGGGCGCGGCCCTCCCCCAGCACCCGCATGGTGCTCTCCTCGGAGGCCAGCGGGAGGTCGAGCAATTCCGCTAGCGCTTCGGCGTCGAACTGGTCGGGGCCGCCGCCCGCGACGACCAGGGGTGCTTCGAGCACGCCGAGCATCCACGGTTCGTCGAGCACCACGGCCCGTTCGGCGCTGACCACGGCCCCGGAGATGGACCGCACCGACTCGGGCGGGCCGGTGAACCCGGGGGCGATCACGCCGTCGGCGACCGCGTTCGCGAGTTCCCGGTGGGCGCGCAGGGCCGTGCCGGCGCGGACGGCGCGGTCGGGATCTCCGAGCCTCGCGACCAGGTCCGCCGCGTCGTCGGGGTCGTCGATGCGCAGCGCGCCGCGCACGCCCGCGAGCCGCAGCTGCGGTTCGCTCAGGCCGACGTCGGGCACCGGGTCGTAGATCCCGGCGATCTCCTCGGCGCCCGCGAGCCGCCAGGAACGCGGCGGATGCCCGGCGAGCAGCGCGAAGCGCGACAGCCACCACGCCGGGTGGCCGTGCGGGTCGTCGAGCGCCTGGGCTATGTCGGTGGAGGCGCTGAGCAGGCGGATCGCCTCCGGCCACGCCTCGTCGGCGACCAGGTCGAGATCGCGCACCGAGGTGAACCGGGCGGGCGGCCACGCTCCATCAGCCGCGAGCTCCTGCTCGCGCCACCACTGCTCGCTGTCGGCGAACCGGTCGTCGGGGTCGATGGGGTCGTCCTCGACGTGCAGGGCGAAACCGTCGAGCACCCCGATCGACCGCAGCAGGCCGCGCGGCCAGCGGGCGGCGAACGCCGCGTCGAGCACGCCGAGCGACGCGTCCGGGCCGATCTCGTCCGGGTCGAGCACGGACAGCAGCGCGGCGTCGGGCAGCAGCAGCTCGTCCGCGCGGCGCATCTCGCCGTCCTGGTCAGGCAGCGCCAGTGCGTTCAGCCAGTCGTGCGCGTGGGAATCGCGCACCAGGCCGAGCACCGATTCGGTCAGCGGCAGCACGTCCGCCCCGGCCTGGGCGTCGGCGACGCTGCCGCGGACCGCCTCCGCCAACGGCGGGGCGTCGAGCAGTTCCGCCGGGCCCGCGCGGTGCGCGCCCAGCTGCTCCAGCAGCGGGTGCGCCGCGTCGGGATGTGCGATGCGCAGCCCTGAGATGTCCAGTGTGGACAGCACCGCGGCGGGGCCGGAATCGCCGTCGCCGTCGGTGAGCAGCACATCGCGGACACCGGTGATGGTGCGGCCGTCGGCCAGCGGCACCGGCAGCGCCGCGAACTCCTCGCGGGCGCGCAGATCGGTGCGCTGGATCGGCGCCAGCGCGTCGTACAACCGGTGCCACCACGACGCCGGGCGCTCCAGCCCGGACACCGCCTGTACCAGGTCCGCCGAACCGAGCCGCCGCACCTCCAGCGTGCTCAGCGCGCGCCGCTGCCGGGCGTCCGACAGGTCCGCGGCCAGCAGGCCGGGCACCACGTCGGCCAGCAACGACACCAGTTCCGGCGAGTAGTAGTCGAGCACCGCCGCGCCGTGCGGGGCGACGGAACCGCCCGCACCGCCGGGCAGCCACTCCGTCACGCGCAGCCGGTCCAGCACGCCCTGCCGCAGCTTGCCGTCCACATCGGACAGCGGGAAGCCGGGCAGCGGGACCAGCGCGGTGCGGTGCTCCGCGGCGACCTTCGCGACCAGGTCCGGGTAGCTCTCGGCGGCGAACGTCAGCACCGAGTCCACCGCGGGGGAACTCGCGACACGGCGGCGGTCCGCCTCCACGGGCAGGCCCGCCAGCAGGCGCGCGGGCAGCGACAACCGCTCCTCGGTGGGAGTCGGGGCGTGCAGGATGTCCTCGGCCAGCGGGATCGGCACGTCATCGGGGTCCAGCGGCACCGCCCAGCACGCCCACCACTCGGCGCCGCCGCGCGCCTCGGCCCCCATGCCCTCCAGGGCGAACTCGCCCAACCGGCCGGAAACCCGGTGCAGCAGCCAGCGATCGCTGCGGTGCGGACCGTGCACGACCGACCGCGACGCGCCCTGGTCCTCGCGGCGCCACGTCTGCGCGCCCACCCGGATCTCGCGCAGCGCGGGCAGCGCCAGCAGCAGGTCCGAGGCGTGCTCGGCGAAACCCGCCAGCAGCGCGTCACCGTCCACATCGGACAGAACGGGGAGCCGGACCTCGGTGCTGAAGCCCTCCGGCGGGGTCTCCTCGGTGGGCCACGCCAAGCGCAGCACCGGGACGCCGCCCTCGCGGGACTCGATCTCCTTCGCCGGGCCGGGCAGCTCCGCGGCCTCCGCGCGAGTGCGCTCCGCCGAGAACTCCACGGCACCCGAGGTCGACACCACGCGCGGGCGGTCCGTGACCGCCAGCACCGCGGCGAAACCCACGCCGAACCGGCCGACCGTGGCGCCGTCGCGCTTCGCCGACGCGCGCAGCGAGGCCAACGCCTCCACGCCCTCCGCCGTCAGCGGCGCACCGGTGTTCGCGAGCCGCAGCTCGCCGTCGGTGAACGCGACCCGCAGCACGCCGTCCGCACCGGCGGCGTCCGCCGCGTTCTGCGCGAGCTCCACCAGCAGCCGGTCGCGGTAGCCGCCGAGGCGCAAGTCCTCCTCGGCGTTCGCGTCCTCCCGGAACCTCGTCGGCGAGGACTCCCAGGACTGCAGCACGGCCCGCCGGAGCTCGGCCGTGCCGAAGACGTCGTGACCGGTCACCCGCGCGACTCGAAGTCCAGCGTGGTGTCGTCGTAGACGACCTCGGCGATCGGCACCGTCGACGAGGTGTCCACCTCGGCCTCCGAGTGCGCGCCGCAGCCGAACTCCACGTGCACCACGCGGCCGTCGGCCGGGGCGACCTCGTTGCCGCACACGCCGAACGCGGCCTGCATCGACCCCGCCAGCGGCAGGAAGAAACCGCACGTGCCGCACGCGCCGGGGGCCAGCTTCGCGATGTCGCTGCCCGGACCGAACTCGCCGTCGTGCCAGCGCTCCGCCGCGGCCAACCGGCCCTCGAAGCTCAGCACCCGCTTGCGGCCCAAGCCGACCTCGTGCGCCAGCGCCTCGACGGACTCGTCCGCACCGGACAGGAAGCCCTCGGCGAGCCGCGTGTCGTCCGGGGAACTCGGCAGCAGGTCGCCCGCGCCCAGATCACCCGGCCGCACCCGCTCGTTCCACGGCACCCACGCGGGAGCCGTCAGCGCGTCCTGGCCGGGCAGCAGCACCACCTCGCTGACCGTGACGGGCTCGCCCGGACCGGCGATGGCGACCGTCACCGCCCAGCGCCAGCCGACGTAACCCGGGTAGTTCGACTCGAAGTAGTGCGTGGCCGCGTCCGGACCCTCCGGCTCCACACCGGCGTGCGCCCCGACGGGGGCGTCGTCGGAGTCCACCGTCAACATCGGTGAACCGCTCGGATCGGTCGCGGGACCGGCCTCGCTCTCCGCTGCGGCGCGCGCCGTGTCGACGGCCGCGGCCAACGTCGGGTCGAGCCGGGCCGGTTCAGGCTGGGTCCCCGTGGACTCGCCGCTCGGCTCCCCAGGAACTCCGAGCGGAGCGTCCGGGTCGGTGGTCGGAGCAGGCATAGGCGTCACGTGCTCGATTGTGCCGTACGGGGTCGGTGCGGTCGCCGCCCGTGTCAGGCTTTCGGGGTGCGAACCGGAGATCTCCCCAGGAGAACTGTGCTGGGCAACCGTCTGTCCACAGGTGTGATCATCGTGAGCCTGTTGGGCGGCCTGGGGTTGGCTGCGTGCTCGACGGACGTACCAGGCCAGGACGAAGGCCAGGACCACCGCGAGCACACCGATCAGAGCATTGGGCACGCGCGCAGCGTGCCACACCTTCGAGCGATGGTGACCCGCGTGCTCCCGCACGACCGCTCCTCGTTCACCCAGGGCCTGGAACTGTCCGGCGGGACGCTCTACGAGGGCACCGGTCAGCACGGGCGTTCGGTGCTGCGGGCGCTGGACCCGGACACCGGCCGCGTGCTGGAGGAGGAACGCCTCCCCACGGAGCTCTTCGGCGAGGGCATCACCGTCGTCGGAGACCGTATCTGGCAGATCACCTGGCAGGAAGGGGTTGCGCTGGAACGTGATCGGGAGACCCTGCGGGAACTGCGCCGAGTGGACTACGACGGCGAGGGCTGGGGGCTCTGCCACGACGGGACACGGCTGGTCATGAGCGATGGCGGCTCGCGGCTCACGTTCCGCGACCCGGCGACGTTCGCCCCGACCGGCTCGGTCGAGGTCACGCTCGAAGGGCGGCCGGTGCCGGAGCTCAACGAGCTCGAATGCGCCGGCGGGCAGGTGTGGGCGAACGTGTGGGGAAGCGAGCGGCTGGTGCGCATCGACCCGGCGTCCGGCCAGGTCAACATGGTCGTCGACGCCTCGGGGCTGCTGCCGTGGACCGAGCGGTCCGGGACGGACGTGCTCAACGGCATCGCCGCCGTGCCCGGCACCGACGAGTACCTGCTCACCGGCAAGCTGTGGCCGCACGTGTACCGGGTGCGCTTCGTACCCGAGTGATCGGTCCACACCAATCGGCGGAGTTCTCCACAGCCTCGTTCCGGTGAGGACGTGACGACGCCTCAGTTGTGGAGAACTCACGTGATCACGGAGGTTGTCCACAGGTCGGGGTTCGCTGTGGACAACTCCGATCGGCGTGTCGGACGCGGCGTCCTCCACCGGTGGGCTGAGCAGCCGAGCAACGGGCGCGATCGAGGTTTCGCCTAGGGCAGGATGAGCGCATGGGGCTCCGACGCAACGGGCACGCCGACGAGGAACCGGCCGGACGGCCCGGCTGGGGAGCCGGACGTCGCGGCAGGCGCTCCCGGATCCCGCAGGACTTCGGCGACCGGCGGCGGCGCGACCAGCGAGCCGACGATCACGAGGCCGCGTCCCGCCGCCCCGCCGACGCCGAAACCCCGGCAGGCCCCGGCGAGCCCGAGCACCCGGCCGACGAGGAGCGCGGCGGTACCGAACGCGCCGCGAGCGCCCAGCACACCGCCACCACCGAGCACGCGGTGCGCGACGAACCCCGCGACCGGACCTCCGAGGACACCGCGCCGGGCGAGGACACCCGCTCCGGACGCGGCCGGTGGGACGCCACCGATCCGCCGCGCAAGCTCACCATCACGCGGGTCGCCGCCTGGCGCGGGCGCCAGCTGACGCGGCGGGCGATGCGGCTGTTCTTCTCCGCCGCGCACGCCGACGGCGCCGCCGAATCCGGACTCGCCCGCTTCACCTACGCCGTGATGCTGAACTACGCGGTCGACGCGGCGATGGCCGTGGCGCTCGCCAACACGCTGTTCTTCTCCGCCGCCACCGGCGAGAGCAAGGACAAGGTCGCGCTGTACCTGCTGATCACCGTGGCCCCGTTCGCCGTGATCGCCCCGGTGATCGGCCCGGCGCTGGACCGGCTGCGCCAGGGCAGGCGCACCGCGCTCGCGGTGTCCTTCGGCGTGCGCGTGCTGCTGGCGGCGGTGATGGCGCTGAACTTCGACGGCTGGCTGCTGTACCCGGCGGCGCTGGGCTGCATGGTGCTGTCCAAATCGTTCGGCGTGCTCAAGGCGGCGATGACGCCCCGGGTGCTGCCGCGGGCGATCAACCTGACCACGGCGAACTCGCGGCTCACCACGTTCGGACTGGCCGCCGGAGGCGTCTTCGGCGCGGCGGCCTCCGGATTCGCGTGGCTGCTGGGTTCGCCGGGGGCGCTGTGGTTCATGGCGGCGCTCGCCGCGTTCGGCTCCTGGCTGTGCCTGCGCGTCACGCCCCGGGTGGAGAGCTCGGCGGGAGAGCGGGACGTGGCGGGCAAGCGCAAGCGCACCCCGCTGAGCCCGCACGTGGTCGTCGCGCTGTGGGGCAACGGCGGCATCCGGGTGCTCACGGGATTCCTCACCCTGTTCGCCGCGTTCGTGATCAAAGAGAGCACCCGGCAGGACCCGTTCCTGCAGCTGGTGCTGCTCGGCGCGGTAGGCGGCGCAGCCGGGCTGGGCAGCTTCGCGGGCAACGCCGCCGGTGCCCGGATGCGGTTCAGCGCCCCGGACCGGCTGATCGTGAGCTGCCTGGGCGCCGCGCTCGCGATCACCGTGTGCGCGGCGGTGCTGGCGGGCGTGCCGGTGGCCGTCGCGGTCGGGCTCGTCGGGGCGACGGCGAGCGCGCTGGCCAAGGTGTGCCTGGACGCGGTGGTGCAGCGCGACGTGACCGAGCGGGCGCGGGCCTCCGCCTTCGGCCGCTCCGAGACGATCTTGCAGCTGAGCTGGGTGTTCGGCGGAGCGCTCGGCGTGCTGCTGCCGCCGGTGTGGTGGATCGGGTTCACCACGACCGCCGCGATCCTCGCGCTCGTGCTCACCCAAACGATCATCGTGGGGCGCGGCGGCAGTCTCGTTCCGCGACCGCGCCGCGGCCGCACCCCCCGACCGGGCACCGAACGGGTTCCGGCCGGGCCGTAGGCTCACGGCGTGCATCGTGGACTGAAGTCGCTGCTGCTCGCGGCTCCGCTGGGCATCGCCGCGCTGGCCGGATGCTCGGCGCCGGCCGACCCGCAGGTCACCTTCTACTCGCATGGCGACGCGATCGAGGTCGCTCCCGCCCGGTTCTGCGACGCGACGGGCGAGCAGTGCTCCCCGCCGCCCGCCGACCCGGTGGGCGAACTGCGCGTGCCCGAGAAGGCACCGCTGCAGATCTCGGTGCCCGGTGACGTGGCCGCCACGCCGTGGCAGGTCGCCTACATCTACCGCGGCACCAACGGCGAGGAGATCGACGGCCGCACCCCGGTGTTCACCCCGGACACGCGCCACTCCTACACCCTGCGCGTCCCCGAGGACGGCACCCGCCTGGAGCACGTCGAGGTCCAGCAGTACTCGGCCGTCCTCACCGCGGGCGCCGAAGGCGGAGTCGACTTCGGCATCTCCGGAACCTGGGTCCTCGACCCCCGCTGAGCAGCCGAGCTTTGGAGCCGGGGTTCGGCTTGGCGTGTGGCGTCGGGTTTTCGAGCCTTCCCGGGTTTGGGCGTGTGGCTGGGTTTGTGGAGTCCCGCTCGGCTTGGCGTGTGACGTCGGGTTTTGGGCGTGTGGCTGGATTAGCGCCGTACGCAGTGGCGAAGCCATGCCTTCGACTGCGAAGCAACCCCCCTCGCGCCCAAACGCCGTGCCGTACGGCGAAGCCATGCCTTGGGCGGCGAAGCCGTGCCTTGGACGAGCGAAACGAAGTCTGCCTTGCGGCCGAAGGCCGTGCCTGTATTCGCGCAGCGAATAGCCCACGTCGAAAAGCCCCCACCGGCGGGTTCTCAGCTTCCTTCTCGCGAGGACAGCTTTTTCCCTCGTGGCGGAGCCACTTGGGAAAAAGATCCCGCAGCGAGAAGGAAGCTGAGGTTCCGCTACCCGGACACCCAAGCAACACGAGCCGTGGAAGCAATCAGTAAACCCGGCATTCCACGCACCACCGAAACCACACGCCCAACCCGGGAAGGCTCTAACGGGGGAAGGCTCTACGACCCGACGCCGCACGTCGGGCGACCCTTCGCTCCCGGATCAAGCCCCCGGATCGAGCTCGCGGGCGACCGCGCGGACGACTTCGCCGATGCGCTTGGACACCTTGCGGTCGGGGTACTTGCCGTGGCGCAGGTCGGGCAGCACCTTCAGCTCCAGCAGTTTGATCATGTCGTCGACCATCCCGTGGAGTTCGTCCGCGGGGCGGCGCCGGGCTTCGACGACCGACGGGGGCGGGTCCAGCAGCTGGATCCGCAGCGCCTGCGGTCCGCGGCGGCCCTGCGCCATGTCGAAGTCGACGCGTTGACCGGTCTTGAGCGATTCGACGTCGGACGGCAGCGCGGAGGACCGCACGTACACGTCCTCCCCACCGTCCTGGGTCACGAAGCCGAAGCCCTTGTCCGCGTCGTACCACTTGACCCTGCCGGTCGGCACTGTCCTCACCGTTCCCTGTCGATGCCCTGCCCGCGCGTTCCACCTCGGGGCCCGAAGCGGGCGAGCCGGAAGCGAGCGGGTCCCTCTGGTCGTCATCGTGCGTCGTGCCGAGGACGCGATCCGGCCCTAGCACAACAAAAACGCCCCGGAACACCACACTGCCGAGCGTTCCCAGGACGCGTCGACTCCAGGATACCCGCCCGGAACAAGACATCACCGCCCCTTTCACCCAGGGCCGCCCGCGCATCGACCGGCAGCGCCGTGCGCAGGCGTTTCTCCCGCGTTCCCGCGCAGCGGCGGCGGAGCGACACCCGGTCGGCCGCGTCCGGCCGGGCGAGGTCCCGCCCACACCCGGGCCGAGCGGGCGGGTGCAGCGCTTAGGCTGATCGGCATGAGCGCCGCGCCGTCCCGTTCGATCGTGCTGCCGCTCGCGGTGGGCCTGTTCGCCGCGGGCGTGCTCGCGGTGGTCGTGGTGTTCGGGCTCTACGCGACGGGCATCGCGGACTTGCCGCTGTGGTTGAACCTGGCGACGCTGCTGGCCCCGCTCGGGTTGATCGTGGGCGTCGTGGGGGCCGTGGCCCGCACCCGCCGCCGCTGATCAGCCTGCGCGCGCGGCGAGCCAGGCCGGGAATTCGGTGAGGTCGGCGAACACCACGTCGGCGCCCGCTTCGACGAGCTCGTCGGCCCGGTAGGGCCCGGTGGCGACGCCCACCGCGACGGCTCCGGCGGTCTTCGCGCCGACGATGTCGCCGAGGTGGTCGCCGACGTAGATCGAGGCGCCTTCGTCGATCAGCACGTCGCCCTTGGCGGCGGCGAACACGTCGCCCGCGAGCCGGTCGACCTGCCAGTCGAGGGCTTTCAGGTGCAGTTCCGCGTTGCGCTCGAACTTGCCGGTGACGACGAGCGCGCGGCCGCCGTGGGCGCGCACGGCCGCCAGGGCTTCGTCGGCGCCGGGCATCGGCCGGGTCACCGGGATGACGACGTCGGGGTACAGCTCCCGGAACCGGGCGACGAGGCGGTGCACCAGTTGTTCGTCGAACCCGTAGGTGCGCAGCACGTCGGGCAGCGGCGGGCCGAGGTTGGCGGCGAAGTGCTCGCCGTCGACGGGCACTCCGAATTCGTCGCGCAGCCGGTCGAACACGGCGATCATGCCTGGCCGGGGGTCGATGAGGGTCAGGTCGAGGTCGAATCCGACGGTCGCAGCAGTCACGGGTGCAGGCTAACGGGGGAACGCGGGAGTCCGGTCGCCCTTGACGCGGAACTCTTGGGTACCGAAAATCGGTGTGTAACGTGACTCACACATCTCGGGCGAGCTGGAGCAGGCCAATGACGACCACCACGCACAGCAGCAAGCACCGCGACGACTTCCACTCCCTGCGCCCCGGCGGCCTCAACTGGGATTCCCTGCCGCTGCGGCTGTTCACCAAGGGCAACGCCAAGTTCTGGAACCCCGCCGACCTCGACTTCACCCAGGACGCGCAGGACATGGCGGGACTCACCTACGACGAACGGCGCAGCGTCGCCGGGCTCTGCGCCGAGTTCATCGCCGGGGAGGAAGCGGTCACCCAGGACCTCCGCCCGTTCCTGTCCGCGATGGCCGCCGAGGGCCGGTTCGGCGACGAGATGTACCTGACCCAGTTCATGTACGAGGAGGCCAAGCACACTCAGGCCTTCCGGCTGTGGATGGACGCGGTCGGCCTCAACGAGAACCTCAACGAGTACGTCGACGACAACCCCGGCTACCGCACGATCTTCTACGACGTGCTGCCGACCGTGCTGCACGCGCTGGACACCGATCCGGGGCCGCGCAACCAGATCCGGGCGTCGGTCACCTACAACCACGTCGTCGAGGGCTCCCTGGCGCTGACCGGGTACTTCGCGTGGAACAAGATCTGCCGCGGCCGGGGCCTGTTCCCCGGCATGCAGAAGCTCATCGGGCACATCGGTGACGACGAGCGCAGGCACATGGCGTGGGGCACGTTCACCTGCCGGCGCCACGTGGCCGCCGACGAGAAGAACTGGGACCACGTCGACGAGATGATGCAGGAGCTGCTGCCGCACGCGATGGAGCTCATCCAGTGGGTCCCGGCGGACGCGCCCGAGGTGCGGCCGTTCGAGCTCGACACCGACGAACTGCTCACCTACGCCACCGACCGGGCGAGCCGCCGCCTCGGCGCGATCTCCTCGGCCCGCGGCACTCCGCTGGCCCAGATCGACGTGGACGCCTCCCCCGAGCAGCTGGAGGACCAGTTCGGCGCCGAGGACGAAGCCGAACTCGCCAAGGCTTGACACCCGCCCCGGAGTCCCCGCAATTTCTCGCGAAATTGCGGGGACTCCGGACTTGTCCACAGCCCTCACAACCTTGTTGAGCAGGTACTAGGCCGATCTAGTGGCGGGTCGGCTCGTTCAATTTCGCGCTAAATTGCGCGAGTTCTCCACACCTGAACGAGCTGTGGAAGAGGGGTGGCCGTTGGCGGTCGCCGGGAGTGCTCGGCGACCGCTCGTGGATGGTCCGATCCCGCCCCGCCACCGCGATCTTCGCGGCACACTGGCGAGGTGACGGAGCACGGCCGGGACCGCAACACCAACCGCGGCACCGTCGGCGGTGACCTCGTGCAGGTCGGCGGCGATGTGCACGGTGATCTCATCGTGCACCCGGAACCGCCGGCCCCCAGCGGATCGCCGGAAGCGTCGGCGCGGGAGCTCGCACGCAGGGTGGCCGCGCTCAGCCGCGAAGAAGGTGAGCGGTGGGGACTGGACGATCCGGGGGCGCTGCCGGTGCGCTGGCACCCGGCGCCGGAGGCCCTGGTCGACCACTGGGACAACGTTCAGCGCGACGAGGCGCGGCCCCGGTCGTTGACCGGTTCCTTCACCGAGATCCGGCGGACCTACCGCGACGTGCACTCGGAACGGCTGGTGGTCCTGGGCCGTGCCGGTGCGGGCAAGACCGCGCTGGTCCACCGGCTCATCCTCGATCTGCTGGCGGAGCGCGGTCGCGCCGGGCGGGTGCCGGTGCTGTTCGGTCTCGGCGACTGGAACCCCACCACCACCGGCCTGCGGGCTCGGCTCGTCGACCTGCTCGAACGCGACCACCCCTTCCTGGTGGGCGGGAAGGCCGCCGCGCTCGTCGAGGACGAGTGGGTGCTGCCCGTCCTCGACGGCTTCGACGAGATCCCCGTGCGCTCCCGACGTGAAGCCGTCCGCGAGATCAGCAGGTTGGCGTCGCCGGTCGTCGTGACCAGCAGGCGGGACGAGTACGCCGACGCGGTGGGCGCGGACCGAGCGGTGCGCGGCGCCGCAGTGATCGAACTCGACGACCTCCGCCCGAGCGAAGCCGCGCACCACCTGCGCCGCGGCAGCGGGAAGGCCCGTGCCGCCGAGTGGGCGGCGGTGTTCGAGCACGTGCGCTCCGAACCGGACGCACCCGAGAGCCGGAACCTGGCCGCGGCCCTCACCACCCCGCTCTTGGTGGCACTGGCCCGGACCGGCCACGACGACGCGGACCGCGACCCCGCCGAACTGCTCGACCCCGACCGCTTCCGCACCCCGGAACGACTCGAAGAACACCTGCTGAGCGTCTACCTGGACACCCGGTACGACCCCGTCCGTCGCCCCGGGCGGTGGCGCCCGGACCAGGCCCACCGCTGGCTCCGCCGCCTCGCCGCCGACCTGGTCGTGCGAGGCTCCCACGACCTCGCCTGGTGGCGGGTACCGGCGGCGCTGCGCCGCCGCACCCGGGTGCTGGTCACCGCCGCCTCGTTCGCGCTCTGCTTCGGGGCGCCGGGACTACTGCTCGGGCTCTGGGCCGAGCTCACGGCGGTGTGGTTCGGGGTCGGACTCCTCACCGGCCTCAGCGCGGAGCTGCGGACCTGGTACTCGGGCGAGCACGAACCGGAACGGGTCCGGCTGCACCTGCGGCGACCGAGCTCCAAGCGGCGGCCACGGGGCCGCAGGCTGGTGCTGTGGTTCGCGCTCGTCTTCGTGATCGCGATGCTGTTCGGAGGTGCGGTGGCGTTCGCCGGCGGCTTCAGGAACGGGCTCGTGGCCGCCACCGCGTTCGCGGCCACGTTCGGGCTGGCGGGCACGATGCGGATGATCCGCGACGATCGGGCTCGGCGAACGACCCCGCTGCGGACGCATCCGCTGCTCAGCGTGCTGGTCGTCGTGCTGGTGGCCGTACTGGAGTCGGTGTTCGCGGCGGGCGTGGTGGCCGTGACCGTGGCGGCGTTCGCTCCCGGCATCGCCGCGGAGTCGGTCGTGGCGCTGGCCGGAACGCTCGCGGGCGCCTTGGCGAACGGGTCGGTGTCCGCGCTCGGCGAGGATCAGGCCGACGACGCGACGGACCCGTGGCAACTGCTGCGCGCCGACCGCGCGGTCGCCCTCGGGCGTGCGGCTGTGCTCGTGCTCGCGACCGGGCTCACCGCCGTGGTCGCGGGCGCGGTGACCGGCCACCTCGGATACGGGCTGACCTTCGGAGCCATCGCCGGGATCATGCTCGCGGCGACGCGGGTGGCGCTGTCCGCGTGGGGCGGCTGGCTGCTGTTCGCGCGTCTGTGGCTGCCGCTGACGGGGCGGCTGCCGTGGCGGCCGAAGCGGTTCCTCGACGACGCCTACGACCGGGGCGTGCTGCGCAGGGCGGGCGCGGTCCACCAGTTCCGCCACGCCCGCCTGCGCGACCACCTCGCGGGCACCGACCGGTGAGGCTCAGTCCTCCAAGCCGAGCAGGTCCTTCGCCTGCTGGCGCATCTCGACCTTGCGGATCTTGCCGGTGACGGTCATCGGGAAGTCGTCGACGACGTGCACGTAGCGGGGGATCTTGTAGTGCGCGAGCTTGCCGGTGCAGAACTCGCGCAGCGCTTCCGCCGTGAGCTCCGGCGCCCCGGCCCGCAGCCGCGCCCACACCATCAGCTCCTCGCCGTAGCGCGCGTCGGGAACGCCGATGACCTGCGCGTCCACGATGTCCGGATGGGTGTAGAGGAACTCCTCGATCTCCCGCGGGTACACGTTCTCGCCGCCGCGGATCACCATGTCCTTGATCCGCCCGGTGATGCTGACGTACCCGGCGGAGTCCATCACCGCGAGGTCGCCGGTGTGCATCCAGCGCGCCTCGTCGATCACTTCGGCGGTCTTGTCGGGCTGCTCCCAGTAGCCCAGCATCACCGAGTACCCGCGGGTGCACAGCTCCCCCGATTCGCCGCGCGGCACGGTGAGCCCGGTGACGGGGTCGACGACCTTGACCTCCAGGTGCGGCCCGACCCGGCCGACGGTGGACACGCGGCGGTCCAGCGAGTCGTCGGCGCGGGTCTGCGTGGACACCGGCGAGGTCTCGGTCATGCCGTAGCAGATGGACACCTCGGTCATGCCCATCCGGTCGATGACCTGCTTCATCACCTCCGCCGGGCACGGCGAGCCCGCCATGATGCCGGTGCGCAGCGAACTCAGGTCGAAGGTGTCGAAGTCCGGGTGGTCGAGCTCGGCGATGAACATCGTCGGCACCCCGTACAGCGAGGTGCAGCGCTCGGCCGAGACCGCCTCCAGGGCCGTGCGCGCGTCGAAGCCCTCCGACGGGATGATCATCGCCGCGCCGTGGCTGGTGCAGGCGAGGTTGCCCATGACCATGCCGAAGCAGTGGTAGAAGGGCGGCACGATGGCGACCCGGTCCACTTCGGAGTAGCCGCAGAGCTCCCCGACGAAGAAGCCGTTGTTGAGGATGTTGTGGTGCGACAGCGCCGCGCCCTTCGGGAACCCGGTGGTGCCCGAGGTGTACTGGATGTTGATCGGATCGTCGGCGCCGAGCTCGGCCTGCGCCGCGGCCAGCCGCGCCGCATCCCCCGCCCGGCCGCGGTCGAACAGCGCGTCCCAGGTGGCGTCGTCGAACAGCACGACCTGCTCCAGGCCGGGGCAGTTCGGGCGCACCTGCTCGATCATCTCGGTGTACTCGGAGGTCTTGAACCGCTGCGCCGACACCAGCATCCGCACCCCGGCCTGGTTGAGCACGAACTCCAGCTCGTGCAGCCGGTACGACGGGTTGATGTTGACCAGGACGGCGCCGATCTTCGCCGTCGCGTACTGGGTGAGCGTCCACTCCGCCCGGTTCGGCGCCCACACGCCCACCCGGTCACCCTTGCCGATGCCCGCCTCCAGCAGGCCGAGGGCCAGCGCGTCCACGTCCGCGACGAACTCGCGGTAGGTCCAGCGGCGCCCTCGCGCGTGCTCCACCAGCGCGTCGGAATCCGGCACGCGGGCGGCGACGCGGTCCAGGTTGCCCCCGATGGTGTCGCCGAGCAGCGGCACCTCGGAGATCCCCGAGTCGTAACTGGGTTCTGCTGGTCGAACGGTGTCCACAGTGCCCTCCCCGACGCTGGGTATGACGCGGAGCACTCATGATTGCGCCCGAACCGCAAAAAATCGAGGGGCCCCGGCGGCTCGTCCCGTCGGCTAGCCGCCGCGGTGCTTGTCGCTGATCGGCCGGAAGAGGAGGAAGTACGCCAGGACCCCCAGCGGCGGCGCGAGCCACAGGTTGCCGACGCCGAACCGGAGCCCGTCGGGGTGCAGCAGCACGGATATGGCGAGGTTCAGCACCGCGGCCGCGATCGACACGGACACCGCGGCGACCATCGGGTGGTCCACGATCCACCGGTCGATCTTGCGCACGTCCCCCACCTTCCCCGTCAGGCCGCGGGGCCCGGCGGCAGCTGCACGGTCATGATCAGCTCGCAGGTCCGCTCGCCCGCGCCCCGGTAGGCGTGCGGGACGTCGCCGTCGAAGGTGGCGGTCCGCCCGGTCTCGACGGCGTGCTCGGTGCCGTCGACGACCAGGACCATCCGGCCCGAGGTGACGCTGATCGTCTCCACCACCCCGGCCTGGTGCGGGTGGCTCGGGTACTCCTCGCCGGGTTCCAGCCGCCAGCGCCAGATCTCGACGGGCGTCGGGGCCGAGGTCGTCAGCACGAGCCGGGCCTCGCCACCGCCGTCCCCCGTCCACAGCGGAGCGACCTCGTCGGCGCCCACGACCCGCACGCGGGCTTCGGGCGCGCCCTGCATCAGCGCGGACACCGAGATGCCGAGCGCGTCGGCCAACCGGACCAGCGTGGCCAGGTTCGGATTGCCCTGGGCCTTCTCCAGCGCGACCAGGGCGCCCTTGCTGACCTGGGCGCGGCGGCCGAGCTCGTCGAGGGACAGGCCCGCGCGCAGCCGGGCGGCCCGGACGTTCTGCGCGACCGCCTTCAGGGCCACGGCCGGGTCGGACATCTGCTCACCCTCCTCACCGCCGGTCCGCTCGACTGCGCCGAGCGGTCGGTCGGTTGAACCGAGCGGTCGTTTAAATGTACCGTTCGGTCGTTCCGCTGCAGGATAGGAGAAGGACCGTGCTCGCTCTGCTGCTGGCCCTGGGCAGCTCGCTCGCCTACGGGTGCGCCGACTTCTTCGGCGGGCTCGGCGCGCGCAAGGCCCACGTGCTGCGCACCGTGATCATCGCGGCCCCGGCCAGCCTCGTCGTCGAACTGCTGCTGTGGCCGCTGCTCGGCGCCTCGTTCAGCACCGCCGCCCTGACCTGGGGAGCCGCCTCCGGCATCGCCTCGGCCACCGCGTTCGTGCTGCTCTACCGCACCCTCGCCATCGGGCCGATGAACGTGCTCTCCCCGGTGACCGCGCTGGTCTCCGCCGCCCTCCCGGTGGCGGCGGGCCTGCTGCTGCAAGGCGAGCACCTGTCCACCGCCGGGCTCGTCGGCCTGCCGCTGGCGCTGGTGGCGGTCGTGCTCGTCAGCGCCGGTCACCGCGGCGGGACGCGTCCGTCGCGGACCGCGCTGGTGCTCGCGTGCGGAGCCGGAGCCGCCATCGCGCTGCAACTGATCTTCCTGCACCGGACGCCCGCCGACAGCGGCGTGGCACCGCTGATCGTGGGCCGCGCCGTGTCCTCGGCGATCACCCTGACCGCGGCGGCGGTGCTTCGCCGGGGCCTCGGCCCCGAACGGCCGGCGCACGCGATGTCGGCGGCCGCCGGAGCGCTGGACTCGGTGGCGAACCTGCTGTTCCTGCTCGCCGCGCGCAGCGGCGACCTCGCCGTCGTCGCCGTGATCGTCGCGCTCTACCCCGTCGGCACGGTGCTGCTCGCCCGCGGCGTGCTCGCCGAGCGGATCCACCGCGGCAGGCTGCTCGGCCTGGGCGTCGCCGCCGTCGCCGTGAGCCTGCTCGCGCTGCCCTGAGCCGTAGGCTGCCGGAGTGCGCATCTACGTCGTGGACTCCTTCACCGAAACCCCGTTCAGCGGCAACCCGGCCGGAGTGGTGCTGCTCGACGCACCCGCCTCCGAGACGTGGATGCGGTCCGTGGCAGCCGAGATGAAGCACGCCGAGACGGCGTTCGTGGTGCTCGACGGCACCGAACCGAAACCGCTGCGCTGGTTCACCCCCACCACCGAGGTCGACCTGTGCGGGCACGCCACGCTCGCGACCGCGCACGTGCTCGGCGGCGACCAGCGGTTCAGCACCCGCAGCGGCGAGCTGATCTGCACCGACGCCGGTGACGGCTGGATCGGGATGGACTTCCCGGCGAGCGCGCCGAGCCCGGCGGACGGCCCCGCCGACCTGGCCGAGGCGCTGCCCGGCGCGACCGTGCGAGCGGTGCTGTCGACCTCCGACGACCTGCTCGTGCGGGTCGGCTCGGCCGCCGAAGTGCGCGCACTGGAACCGGATCTGGAGCGCATCGGCGCCTGGCCGCTCCGGGGCGTGATCGTCACCGCCGAAGGCGACCGGGACGGGATCGACTTCGTCAGCCGGTTCTTCGCCCCCGCCTCCGGCATCCCGGAGGACCCGGTCACCGGCTCCGCGCACTGCAAGCTGGCCCCGTACTGGGCGGCCGAGCTGGGGCGGGCGGGCGCGGAACTCGTCGGCGAGCAGACCTCGGCGCGCGGCGGCTTCGTCCGCGCCACCCCGCACGGCGACCGCATCGCACTGCGCGGCCGGGCCGTCACCGTCCTCGAAGGCGACCTCAAGGTCTGAGGGAAACCTCACCGCCTGTCTTTGATCTCGGCTTGAGTTGCCGGCCACTCAGCGGAACCTCAGCGGTGGTCGGCCTGCTCAAGCCGGTCACTGCTCAGCGGCTCCGCCGCTGACAAGACAACGACCAACAACGCCACTCACCTGGAAAGGCAAGATCAAAGACGGGAAACCTCAGGGGAGTACCTGAGCCCCCGACCGGATGATCATGGCAAGCTCGGACGCATGCAATTGCTGTTGAACGTGATCTGGTTGATCTTCGGCGGGCTGTGGCTGGCCCTGGGCTACGTCGTGGCGGGCCTCGTCCTCGGCATCACGATCATCGGGATCCCGTTCGCCATCGCCTCGTTCCGGATGGCGAACTTCGCGCTGTGGCCGTTCGGGCGGCGCCTCGTCGACGAACCCGGCGCGGGCGCGTTCTCCTCGATCGGGAACGTGCTGTGGCTGCTGCTGGCAGGCTGGTGGCTCGCGCTCGGGCACATCGTCACCGGCATCGCGCAGTGCGTCACGATCATCGGGATCCCGCTGGGCATCGCCAACTTCAAGCTGATCCCGGTGTCGCTGTTCCCGATGGGCAAGCAGATCATCGACTCCGACGACCGGCTGCCCACCCGGGGCTGACCAGGTGAACGGCCCGTCCGACCGGACGGGCCGTTCACGTCCGGGCTCAGGCGCCGAAGGGGTCGGCGGTGTGGCCGACCAGGTCGCCCACCGAGTTGATCACCTTCGTGGGCCGGTACGGGAAGAGCTCCGCGGTGTTCTCGTCGGAGATCCCGGTCAGCACCAGGATCGTCTGCAGGCCCGACTCCAGGCCGGAGCGCACGTCGGTGTCCATCCGGTCGCCGATCATCAGCGTGTTCTCCGAATGCGACCCCAGCGCCCGCAGCGCCGACCGCATCATCAGCGGGTTCGGCTTGCCCACGTAGTACGGTGCCCGGCCCGTGACCCGCTCGATCAGCGCGGCCACCGCACCGGTCGCGGGCAACGTGCCCTCCCTGCTCGGACCCTTCTCGTCCGGGTTCGTGGCGATGAACCGCGCACCGTTCTCCACGAGCCGGATCGCCTTCGTGATCGCCTCGAAGCTGTAGGTGCGGGTCTCGCCCAGGATCACGTAGTCCGGGTCGCGGTCGGTGAGCACGTAGCCGATGTTGTGCAGCGCGGTCGTCAGACCGGACTCGCCGACGACGTGCGCACTGCCACCCGGACGCTGCTTCTCCAGGAACTGGGCCGTCGCCAGCGCGGAGGTCCAGATCGCCGACTCCGGGATGTCCAGGCCGGTGCGGTGCAGGCGGGCCCGCAGATCTCGCGGGGTGAAGATCGAGTTGTTCGTGAACACCATGAACGGCAGGCCGTGCTCGCGGAGCTCGGCCAGGAACCGATCGGCTCCGGGCACCATGTGCTCCTCGTGCACCAGCACGCCGTCCATGTCCATCAAGTACGTCCAGGGCGCTTCCTCAGTCACGCCCCAGATGATCCTCCGGACACCGGGTGGATGGCTACTTCGGCGGCCTTAACCACGAAAAACACGTCATCACCTGCGGACATCCCCAGGTCGGCGACGGCCGCCGGGGTCACGTCGGCGGCCAGCACCACCGGATCCGGCGTGCGCGTCTCGGCGCGCAACCGCACCACGTCACCGCGCGGCTCCAGCGCGTCGATCCGCACCGGCACCGCGTTGCGCGGGCTGGCGTGCGGGCGTTCCCGGTGCACGGCCACCGCCGACGGCGAGAACACCGCCGCCGCCTGCTCCCCCGGCTCCAGGTCCTCCGCGGTGCGGCCGGTGACGGGGATGTCGCCGAAGACGAGCCCGCCGTCGGCGGCGGCACCGGTGAGCAGGTTGAGCCCGGCGATGCGGGCCGTGAACGCCGCCGCCGGGCGGGTCAGCACCCGCCGCGTCGGGCCCTGCTCGATGATCCGCCCGTCCACCAGCACCGCGACCCGGTCGGCCAGCACCACGGCGTCGAGCACGTCGTGGGTGACCAGAACCGTCGGCTGCCGCTGCTCCCGCAGGACCCGGTGCAGCAGGCCGCGCACGGCGGGCGCGGCGTCCACGTCCAGCGCGGCCAGCGGCTCGTCCAGCAGCAGCAGGCTCGGCGCGGCGGCCAGCGCGCGGGCGAGCGCGACGCGCTGCGCCTGACCACCGGACAGCTGCGCCGGTCGGCGGTCGGCGAACTCGGCGGCGTCCACCTCGTCCAGCCAGCGCCGAGCGGTCTCCCGAGCAGCGGCCTTGCCCGCACCGGCGGCGCGGGGGCCGAACGCCACGTTCTCCAGCACCGACATGCGCGGGAACAGCAAGGCGCTCTGCGCCAGCAGCCCGACACCGCGCCGGTGCGTCGGCACGTGCTCCGCGCGGTCGGTGTCGCACCAGACGTGCTCGTCCAGGCCCACCCGGCCGCGGTCCGGCACCAGCAGGCCCGACAGCACCGAGAGCAACGTCGACTTGCCCGCGCCGTTGGGGCCGAGCACCGCCAGCACCTCCCCCGGCGCCACCGCCAGCTCCGCGTCGAGGGTGAACTCGGGGCGGGCGAACTCGATGCGGGCGTGCAGACCGGTCACGCGCGTCCCTCCACTGCCTTCGTCCCCGCCAAGCCGATCACCAGCAGGGCCAGCGCCACCAGCAGCAACGACATCGCCACCGCCGCATCCACATCGGACTGCGCGGTGGTGTAGATGGCCAGCGGCAACGTGCGGGAGGTGCCCTGCAGGCTGCCCGCGAACGTGATCGTCGCGCCGAACTCGCCCAGCGCGCGGGCGAACGTGAGCACCACGCTCGACCCCAGCGCGGGCAGCAGCATCGGCACCGTGACCCGCCGGAACGTCAGCCACGGGCCCGCGCCCAGCGTCGCCGCCACCTGCTCGTAGCGGGCGTCGGCCGAGCGCAGCGCCCCCTCCAGCCCCACCACCAGGAACGGCATCGCCACGAACGTCTGCGCCAGCACCACCGCCGCCGTCGTGTAAGGCAGCCGCAGCCCGGCGTCGTCGAGCAAGCCGCCCAGCGGACCCGTCCGTCCGAGCAGGTACAGCAGGGCCAGTCCGCCCACGACCGGCGGCAGCACCAGCGGCAGCAGCACCACCGCCCGCAGCACCCGCACCCCGCGCAGCCGCGCCCGCGCCAGCACCACCGCCAGCGGGCCGCCGAACACCAGCGACAGCACCGTCGCCACCAGTGAGGTGCGCACCGACAGGTCCAGCGCGTCCACTGCCGCCGAGCTCGTCAGCAGCGCGGGCAGCCGCGCCGGGTCTACGCGGGTGAGCAGGCCGAGCACCGGCAGCACGATCAGCGCCAGCGCGAAGGCGGCGGGCACCCACAGCACGGCGGGGAACCCCGCCGAGGGCGCCCGCCGCGTCCGGCTCCGGCTCATTCGGTGCCGAAACCGTGCGCCGTCAGCACTTCCGCACCGACCGGGCCGCGCACGTAGTCCAGGAACTTCGCTCCGAGCTCGGGTTCCGGGGCGTCCTTGAGCGAGACGATCGGGTAGTCGTTGATCGCGCGCTGCGCCTCCGGGAAGTCCACGCCCTGCACCTGGTCGGCGGCGGCCTTCGCGTCCGTGACGTAGACCAGCCCGGCGTCGGCCTCGCCCGCGGTGACCTTGCGCAGCACCGACTTGACGTCGTTCTCCTCGCTGGCCGCGTTGATCCGCAGCCCGGCCGCCTGCTCCACGGTCCGCGCCGCCGAACCGCACGGGACCTGCGGCGCGCACTGCACGACGAGCCTGCCCGGCGCGTTGAGGTCGGCCAGCGAGGCGATGTGGTCCGGGTTGCCCTTCGGCACCGCGATCGTCAGCTTGTTCGTCGCGAACACCTGCGGCTCGGCGCCGGTCACGCCCGCCCCGGTCGCCTTGTCCATGTTCTTGGTGTCCGCCGACGCGAACACGTCGGCGCGGCGCCCCTGGGTGAGCTGCTCGACCAGCGTGGACGAACCCGCGTAGTCCAGCTGCACCTTCACCCCCGGGTTCTCGGCCTCGAACCGCCCGGCCAGCTCGTCGAAGGACTCGGTGAGCGAGGCCGCGGCGAGCACCGTGACCGTCCGCTCGCCCTGCGCCTGCTCGGTGCCGCCCGTCGAACACCCGGCCAGTAACAGCACGAACCCGGCGAATACCGCGACAACTCTGGGTTTGACCACGTCAGCCTCCCGGTGTCTCCACCACGACGGCGGTCGATTTGACCACCGCCACCGCCAGCACTCCCGGTTCGAGCCCCAGTTCCCGCACGGCCTCGGTGCTCATCAGCGACACCACCCGGTGCGGGCCGCACTGCAACTCGACCTGGGACATCACCCGGTCCGAGACGACCTCGGTGACCAGCCCGACCCAGCGGTTGCGGGCCGACCTGCCCACCCCGGAGGGGTCGGGCACGGCACGCGCCTGGTCGCGGGCGAACTCGGCGAGGTCGGCGCCGTCCACGACGAGGCGGCCGGAGCCGTCGCGCGCGGTGGGCAGTTGACCGCCGTCGGCCCAGCGGCGCACGGTGTCGTCGCTGACGCCCAGCAGCCCGGCGGCTTCGGAAATCCGGTAGTGCGGCACAGTCGTGCAGATTACTGCCGCAGCTGCGGCTGAGACAGTGTCATCGAACACGCAGTTGCACCCCGGGCACCGTCCGGTGTGGATTTCCGCAGGTGAGGAATCCGCCGTACTGGCAGGAGAAAGCCGGGCACGACGATCGAAATACCCCTCCGGGCAGGGTTAGGCTCGAACGGTGACCGCAGTGGACCTGGGCATCCCGGCCGTGCGCCCCGCGACCGACACGTCGACCCGTCCGGACACCCCGGCTTTGATCGACCGGTTCGGCCGCGTGGCCACCGACCTCCGCGTTTCCTTGATCGACAAGTGCAACCTGCGCTGCACCTACTGCATGCCCGCCGAGGGGCTGCCGTGGCTGAAGCGCCAGGAGATGCTCGACACCGAGGAGATGAACCGGCTCATCCGGATCGCCGTGGAGACCCTCGGGGTCACCAACGTGCGGTTCACCGGCGGTGAACCGCTGCTGCGCCAGGACCTGGTGGACGTCATCGGCGCCACCAGCGCGCTGACCGGGAACCCGAAGACCTCCTTGACCACCAACGGGATCAACCTGCACCGCCACGCCGACGCGCTGGTCGAGGCAGGGCTGGACCGGGTCAACGTCTCGCTGGACACCCTGCGCGCCGACACCTTCCACCAGCTGACCCGCCGCGACCGCTTCGACGACGTGCTCGACGGGCTCGCCGCGGCGAAGGCGACGGGACTGGAACCGGTCAAGGTGAACGCGGTGCTGCTGCGCGGCGTGAACGACGACGAAGCGGGCGACCTGCTGCGGTTCTGCCTGACCGAGGGCTACCAGCTGCGGTTCATCGAGCAGATGCCGCTGGACCCGCAGCACGGCTGGGACCGCGACCAGATGATCACCGCGGACGAGATCCTGGAACGGCTGGGCGAGGAGTTCACCCTCACCCCGCACGTCGCCGAACGCGGTTCCGCCCCCGCCGAGCGCTGGCTGGTGGACGGCGGACCGGGCACGGTCGGCGTGATCGGGTCGGTGACGCGGCCGTTCTGCGCGGCCTGCGACCGCACCCGGCTCACCGCCGACGGGCAGCTGCGGTCCTGCCTGTTCTCCACCACCGAGACCGATCTGCGCGGCCCGCTGCGCGACGGCGCCGGGGACGACGAACTGGCGCGGCTGTGGCAGGAAACGATGTGGGCCAAGAAGGCCGGACACGGAATGGACGACGACGGGTTCGCCCAGCCGTCCCGCCCGATGAGCGCGATCGGAGGCTGACCAGCCATGACGGTGCAGTTCGACGACACCCCGACCGCGCTGGCGGTGCGGGTGCGCTACTTCGCCGGCGCCAGGGCCGCGGCCGGCGTGGCCGAGGAGACCCTGCGCGTCTCCGCGGGCTCGCCGGGCCCGGTGCGGGCCTCCGACGTGATCGACGCGGTGCTCGGCGCGCACGACGAGCGGCTGGCGAGCGTCGTGCCCGCCTGCAGCTTCCTGCTCAACGGGGTCGCGGTGCGCGACCGCTCGACCTCGGTCGATGACGGCGATGAGCTGGACGTGCTGCCGCCGTTCGCGGGTGGCTGAACGACTGCGGCGATCGAGTTCTTTCCTTATTGATCCGCCCGCGCAGGCGCGCGTGCGCGAATACAACACTCCCCGGCGTGTCTGACACACTCCCCCGGGTGACTTTCCGGTGTGCGTTCGAGTGACTCCGCACCGCTGCCCGACGGCGCCCCCGGCGACCGTCTCTTGATCTTCGAACCGGTCCCGCGACTCCGTCCGCGATCTCGCCGAGTCGATCACTCGACCGAGGTCGACATTGACTCAGAGTCACGCCGCTTGATCAGTCAGTGATCGCGAAATCTGCTCGATCCACGCCTGATCCGGACTCGATTCAGAGCACCCCGGGAGTTACGAGCACTCAACGAGCAGGTTTCCAGGGCGCCGAAGAGGTGAGCCACGCCTCACTGACGGTGATCGATCTCAGCCCGGAAACGACTTGATAACGACGCTCTGATCAGCAAGAACGATCGAGATCGGACACCCCCGAGTCATCGTTACTGTGACGACCGTCACATATGCTCAGATTTCCGCTTCGGCGATCGGTTACGTAGTGTCGCTCTCCGGTCGGCCCCGAACCGATCAGCAAGGACCACGGAAGCCCGCAGCGCCGAACCCTGTCCGGCGGGCTTCCCACCCCCGAAAGAAACCAACCGGACAGGGGCGGGGGAACCACCACTGGGCGCCCCGAACGCCCTAGGGGTGAAGCCGGCTCCCGAGCCGGCCGGGCTGCCTCTCAGTCCGAACCCGACAGCTCACCTCGCAAGCGCGGCAGGAGAGGGAAATGACTCGCTACGAAGGCAAGCACCGCAAACCTTCCACCGCCGGCATCGCCCGCAACGCCGCCCGGCTGGCCATCGCCGGTGCCGTGGTCGCCGCCCCGATCGCGATCGCAGCACCCGCCAACGCCGCCGACTGGGACAAGCTCGCGCAGTGCGAGAGCAGCGGGAACTGGAGCGCCAACACCGGCAACGGCTTCTCCGGCGGACTCCAGTTCACCCCGTCCACCTGGGCCGCCTACGGCGGCACGCAGTACGCGTCGAACGCCAAGGACGCCAGCCGCGAAGAGCAGATCGCGGTCGCCGAGAAGGTCCTCGCCTCGCAGGGCTCCGGCGCCTGGCCCGGCTGCACCTCGAAGACCAGCTGGACCAGCGGCAGCACCAGCAGCAAGTCCAGCAGCTCCTCGGAGAAGAGCTCCTCCTCGAAGAAGAGCGAGACCAGCTCCAAGAAGTCCACCAAGAAGTCGACCGTGAAGTCCGGCGGTGCCGACTACACGGTGCAGACCGGTGACACCCTGGGCAAGATCGCCAGCCAGTACGGCGTGAACTACCAGGACATCTTCGAGCGCAACAGCCACGTGCTGGACGACCCGAACATGATCTTCCCGGGCCAGCAGCTCGACATCAAGTGATCACCCGGCCAGGTCCCTGACCTGGCGTGGAGTCGGACGTCCGGCCCGTTCCCCCGTGCGGGCCGGCCCGACTCCCAGACCCGGGACCCTGCCGCCACCCCCAGCGGCAGGGTCCCGTTTCACTTTTTGGGGGTTTCACGGCTCTTTTTGCTTTGGTGGTCGCTCTGCGGAACCTCAGGTGTCTTCTCGCTGCGGGATCTTTTTCCCAAGTGGCTCCGCCACGAGGGAAAAAGCTGTCCTCGCGAGAAGACACCTGAGAACCCGCCGGTGGTCGGCTTCTCGACGTGGGCTATGTGCTTCGCACATACAGGCACGGCTTCGCCGCAAGGCAGACTTCGCTTCGCTCGTCCAAGGCACGGCTGCGCCGCGAGGCACGGCCTTCGGCCGCCAGGCAAGCGTGGCTTCGCCCGCCCACTGCACGGCTTTCGCCGCAACGCACGGCCTTCGGCCGCAAGACAGGCGGGGCTTCGCCGCCCACTGCACGGCTTCGCCGCTAGGTACGGCCTTCGGCCGCGAGGCAGGTGCGCTTCGCCGCCCACTGCACGGCTGCGCCGCTTGGCCTGCCTTTGGCCGTAGGGCGGGTGGGACTTCGCCCGCTTTGGGCCGGAGGGCAGGCTGAGTGATCTGGGATCGTTGCTTCGCTGAGATCTGGATGTGCCTGGAACGCTCAAGGACGGGCGTCAGCGAGATCGACCGGGACGCGAGGGTCCTTGGGCTGGAGGTCGTCGCGCGGGGCGCAGAGACCGTCTCAGGGGCAGTTGACCCATTCCTCGGTGGTGTCGGTGAAGACCTGGCGCTTCCAGATGGGGAGGCGGCGCTTCACCTCGTCGACCAGTTCGGCGCAGACCGCGAACGCTTCCTTGCGGTGTTCGGCGGCTACCGCGCAGGCCAGCGCCACGTCGCCGATGGCCAGCAGGCCCACCCGGTGGGCCACTGCCAACGCCCGGACCCCCTCGTGGCGACCGGCCAGCTCGGCGGCGACCTCGCGGATCACCTCTTCGGCGCTGGGATGCCCGACGTACTCCAGCTCGGTGACGCCCCGGCCCCCGTCGTGATCGCGCACCACACCGCCGAAGGTGACGACCGCGCCCGCGGCCCGGTCCTCCACCAGGCGCGCCACGTCCTCGACCAGCAGCGGGCGGTCGGCGACCTCGGCGAGCAGCACCGCCGCGTGCTCGCGGACCGGCTCCGAGGTGGCCTCGGCGGCCGGATCGACCTCGCCGCCGGGCACGTGATCACCGCCGTGGAGCTGGTCCACCGCGTGGTCGAGCACGCCGTCGAGCACGCCGAGCCCGTCGGCGACCCCGCCGCGCGAACCCGGCAGGTTGACGATCAGCGTCCGCCCGCTCACACCGGCCACGCCGCGGGACAGCACGGCCGTCGGCACCTGCGGCAGCCCCGCCGCGCGCACCGCGTCGGCCAAACCGGGGATCTGGTGGTCCAGCACCTCGGCTGTGACCTCGGGCGTGCGGTCGGTCGGGTTGATCCCCGTACCGCCGGTCGTGATCACCACCGTGATCTCGGCGGCCACGGCGTCCCGCAGCGCCCGGCCCACGGGCTCCCCGTCCGGCACGACCACCGGATCGCCGACCTCGAAACCGCGCTCGCGCAACCACTCCACGATGACGGGGCCGGTGCGGTCGGTGTACACGCCTGCCGCGGCGCGGTTCGACGCGGCCACGACACGAGCGGAGCGGGCTGGCATTGGCGGAACTCCTTGCGATCGCGGGCAGGCACGACGGGGACGTCACGTCGCCGCGCCGAACTCCAGACTACGAGCCGCCACCGGCAGCGGGACGATCAGTCCTCGCGAACCCAGGTGCCCGTTTTGCCGCCTTCCTTGCGCTCGACGCGGACGGCGTCGAGCACCGCGGCCGGATCGACCGCTTTGATCATGTCGTGCAGCGCGAGGCCGGCGCCGGTGACGGCGGTCAACGCCTCCATCTCGACACCGGTCCGGTCGGTGGTGCGCACCGTGGCCGTGATCCGGACCTCCGCGTCACCGAGGTCCAGCTGCACCTTCACGCCGGACAGCGCGATCGGATGGCACAACGGGACCAGGTCCGGCGTCCGCTTCGCCGCCATGATCCCCGCGATCCGCGCGGTCGCCAGCGCATCGCCCTTGGGCAACCCGTCCCGCCGCACCAGCGCGAGGACTTCCGCGGTGGTGCGCACGACCCCGGTGGCCACGGCGGTCCGGGCGGTCGCCTCCTTCGCGGAGACGTCGACCATGCGAGCCGCCCCCGACTCGTCCACGTGCGTGAGCTCGTCCTGCGCCATACCGCAGAACCTTACGGCCCGCCCTTGATCTTGCCTTCCCAGGTGAGCGGCACCGTTGGTCCTCGTCCTGTCAGCGGCGAAGCCGCTGAGCAGCGACCCAGCACGCAACCGGACCACCCGCGGGTTCTCAGCTGCTTCCTCGCGAGGACAGCTTTTTTCCTCGTGGCGGAGCCACTAGGGAAAAAGATCCCGCAGCGAGGAAGCAGCTGAGGTTCCGCCACCCGACCACACGCCCAAACCGACCGGGCGGGCACTCCGGGCTCAGTAGTCGAGGTCTTCTGCCATTGACCAGGGCATCGAGGAACCGCCGTGCGAGGGCTGCTCGGTGCGGCCCGCGATGGCGGCCTTGCGGACGGCTTCGGCGACGGCCGGGGCGACCGTGGTGTCGAAGACGCTCGGCACGATGAACGACGGGTTGACCCGCTCCTCGCCGTCGACGACGTCGGCGATCGCGTTCGACGCCGCGATCATCATGTCGTCGGTGATCTCGTGGGCGTGCGCGTCGAGCAGGCCGCGGAAGAAGCCGGGGAACGCGAGCACGTTGTTGATCTGGTTCGGGTAGTCGCTGCGGCCGGTGGCGACGACCTTGGCGTGCTGCTGCGCCTCCAGCGGGTCGATCTCCGGGTCCGGGTTGGCCAGCGCGAACACGATCGCGTCGTCGTGCATGGTGGCCACGTCGTCGCCGCTGAGCAGGTTCGGCGCCGACACCCCGATGAACACGTCGGCTCCGTTGACCGCGTCGGACAGGGTGCCGGTGCGCCCGTCGACGTTGGTGCCCGCCGCGATGGAGCGGAGGTTCTCGTCCTCGTCGCCGCGCCCGCTGTGGACGATGCCGTCGATGTCCACGGCGATGATGTCGGCGGGCTTCTTGTGCTGGAGCAGCCGGATGATCGCCGAGCCCGCGGCACCGACGCCGCAGACCACGATGCGGCAGTCCTCGATGTTCTTGCCGACGACCCGCAGCGCGTTGCGCAGCGCGCCCAGCACCACGATGGCGGTGCCGTGCTGGTCGTCGTGGAACACGGGGATGTTCAGCTTGTCCCGCAGCCGCGCCTCGATCTCGAAGCAACGCGGCGCGGCGATGTCCTCCAGGTTGATGCCGCCGTAGACCGGCGCGATGAGCTCGACCGCGCGGATGATCTCCTCGGTGTCCTGGGTGTCGAGGCACACCGGCCAGGCGTTGACGCCGGCGAACTTCTTGAACAGCGCCGCCTTGCCCTCCATCACGGGCAGCGCGGCCTCCGGGCCGATGTTGCCGAGGCCGAGCACGGCGGAGCCGTCGGTGACCACGGCGACCGAGTTCCGCTTGATCGTCAGCCGCCGGGCGTCCTCGGGGTTCTCCGCGATGGCCGTGCACACCCGCGCCACGCCGGGCGTGTAGGCGCGGGAGAGGTCGTCGCGGTTGGCGAGCGCGACCCGCGAGCTCACCTCGATCTTCCCGCCGAGGTGGACGAGGAAGGTCCGGTCGGAGATCTTGCGGACCTTGACGCCGGGCAGTTCGCCGAGCCGGTCGGTGATGTCGCTGGCGTGGTCGGCCGACAGCGCGTTGCAGGTGATGTCCACGACGATGCGGTCGGCGTGCGATTCGACGACGTCGAACGCGGTGATGACACCGCCCGCCCGGCCGATGGCGCTGGCGAGGTCGCCCGCCGCGCTGGCCGACGGCGGCGCCTCCACTCGGACCGTGATCGAGTAACCCGGACCTGGAACCGGCATGGCCACACCCCTGTCGCGCGCGAAGTTTCAACTTGAACGCCGGGCCCGAAGCACACCACTCGGGGCTGGGGCAAGATCCAGCGCCCACCAAAGCCATTGAACTTCACCCGGCGGAGAAAAAGCCTAGAACTTTCTCAAGTGTGATCGACGTCCGGCACGGTTACCGACGGGTCGGTCTTGACAGGGAGCTCCCCGAACGCACGAAAGCCCCGGATCCGCGCGGGATCCGGGGCCGGTGCGCGAGCGGCCGAAGCCGCCCGAAGTCACTTGTTGATCTTGGTGACGGGGTGCTCGTACGGGAACGTGCCCTCGTCGAAGGGGAACGTGACGTCACCGAACGGCGACAGCGCGCCCTGCTTGTCGGCGACCAGCTCGCTGACCGGGTGCTCCCCGTCGCCCACGTGCGGCCACGTCGGGTCGATGCGGTCCTTCTTCGCGTTGCCACCGGCCACGGTGATCCTCCGGAAAGTCGTCGTGGGCGTACGACCCCCAGTTTGCCCGATCCGGCGGCGCGATCGAACCCCGCCCTGCCCGATACGACGCGAATCACCCGCCGTCGGAGCGCCCGCTCGCGGCACCCGGCGCTCGCCGTGCCTGATCACTCACGATCCGAGGGCTGCGCAGGGGGGACTCGGTATCGTGGCGGGGATGGCTTCACTCGCGGACTCCCTGCGGGCACGCGGCGACGAGGACCTCACGGCCTTGCTGCGCATGCGGCCCGACCTGGCCACGCCCCCGCCGGCGGACACGTCCGTGCTGGCCACCCGCGCGGGGGTGCGCTCGTCGGTGGCGCGCGCCTGCGAGGACCTGGACTCGTTCGCGCTGTCCACCTTGGAAGCCCTGGTGCTGCTGGACGCGGATTCGGCGCCGGTCCCGCTGGACGCGGTCGCCGAGATGCTCGGCTCGGGCGTGACCCCGCAGCGGACCCGGCGGGCCGTGGAGGAGCTGCGGCGCCGCGCGCTGGTCTGGGGCGAGGACGCCGAGCTCGCCGTGGTGCCCACCGCGCGGGAGGCGCTGCCCGCGTTCCCCGCCGGGCTGGGCCGACCCGCCGACGACCTCACCCCCGACGCCGCGGACGCCGCGCTCGCCGAACTCGACGAGCAGGAGCGGGACCTCGTCAGCAAGCTCGCCGGCTCGCGGCCGATCGGGCGCACCAAGGACGCCGGGCGCGGGATCACCGCCGACGAGGCGGCGACGCCGGTGCAGCGGCTGCTCGCGAAGGGCCTGCTGCTGCGCCGCGACACCGAGACCGTGGAGCTGCCCCGCCAGCTCGCGTTCGCGGTCCGCGGCGCCGACCCGATGGGACCGGTGGAGCCGGAGGAACCGCTGCTCGACCTCGTCGCCCACGACCAGGCCACGGTGGATTCCACCGCCGCGGGCGAAGTGCTGGAACTGCTGCGGCACCTGGAGTCGATGCTGCACCTGTGGAGCGAGGACCCGCCGGACGTGCTGCGCTCCGGCGGCATCGGGGTGCGCGACATCCGCCGCGCCGCGAAGGAGCTCGACGTCGACGAAGCCCGGGTGTCGCTGCTGGTGGAGCTGGCGGTGGCCGCGAACCTCCTCGCCGCCACCGACGGCGGCGAACCGCGGTGGACGCTCACCTACGGCGCCGACACCTGGCTCGCTTCCGGACCGGAGCAGCGGTGGGCACCGCTGGCGAAGAGCTGGGTGGAGCTGCCCCGGCTGCCGGGCCTGATCGGGGCGCGCGACGAGAAGGACCGCTTGCTGGGCCCGTTGTCCGAGGAGTTGCGCCGCCCGCTGGCGCCCCGCGACCGGCACCGGATCCTCGGCCTGCTCGACGAACTCCCCGGCGGGCACGGGGTGCGCGCCGCCGACGACGCGGCGGCCGTGCTGGCCTGGCGCGCTCCGCGCCGCGGTGGCCGGCTGCGCGACGACCTGGTGCGCTGGACGCTGCGGGAGGCGACGGCGCTGGGCGTCGTCGCGCTGGGCGCGCTGTCGAGCGCCGGGCGCGCGGTGCTGTTCGACGACGCGAGCACGGCGGCGCAGGTGCTGACCTCGGCGCTGCCGGAACCGCTGGACCACGTGCTGGTGCAGGCGGACCTGACGGTCGTCGCGCCCGGCAGGCTCGAACCGGACCTGGCCGCGGACATGAACCTCGTGGCCGATGTGGAGTCCGCGGGCAGCGCCACCGTCTACCGGGTCGGCGAGAGCAGCGTACGCCGCGCGCTCGACGCGGGCCGCAGCGCCGACGAGCTGCACGCGCTGTTCCGCGACCGGTCCCGCACCCCCATCCCGCAGGGCTTGACGTACCTGATCGACGACGTGGCGCGCAGGCACGGCAGGCTCCGCGCGGGCACCGCGTCGGCCTTCCTGCGCTGCGACGATTCGGTGCTGCTGGCGGAAGTGCTGGCCAGTCCCGGCATCGGCGAGCTGGAACTGCGCCGCATCGCGCCCACCGTGCTGGTGAGCCCGCTACCGCTGGTGGAGGTGCTGGACGGCCTGCGAGCGGCCGGGTTCGCCCCCGCCGCCGAAGGCCCCGACGGCCAGATCCTGGACCTGCGTTCCGACGGCCACCGGGTGCGCGGTCGCGCCAGGACGACTCAGCAGGCGGCGCTGCCCACCCCGCCCGGCGAGGAGCAGCTCGCGGAGCTCATCGCGCAGCTGCGCTCCGGTGACCGCGCGGGCTCGGTGCGCAGGGGCAGCGCCATGAGCCCCGAGCGCGGCAGGCCCAGCGCCGAGGCGACGTTGCGGTTGCTGCGCGACGCCGCCGCCCAGCAGCGCAGCGTGTGGCTCGGCTTCGTCAACTCCAACGGCGTGTCCAGCCAGGTCGTCGTGCAACCCGTCAGCGTCGGCGGCGGAGTCCTCCAAGGCGTCGACAGGGGCAGCGGCGAACCGGGCCGATTCCCCTTGCACCGCATCACATCCGTAGCGGTCGTCGAGGACTGATCCCCGGCGCGCCGTGAGGTGGCGGACACGCGCCCGCGACGTACGCGGGTCACCGGTTCGCGCGCTCAGACGGCGTGGGCGAGCGGAACGATCCGGTCGAGCTCGTCTCCGATCCGATCCTTCTCGACCTCAAGATCGTAGTGTTCCTGCAAGTTGAGGAAGAAGCGCTCCGTGGTACCGAAGTGGCGCGCCATGCGCAGCGCGGTGTCAGCGCTGATGCGCCGGGCGCCGTGCACGATCTCATTGATCCTCCGTGCCGGAACCCCGATCTCCTTGGCCAGCCGGTACTGACTGATGCCCAGCGGCTGCAGGTACTCCTCGTTGAGGATTTCGCCCGGGTGCACCGGGTCCATGACGCGTTCGTCGCTCATCGCGGGCCTCCCTGGCGCGCGTCACCGTCGTCCCACCAGAAGCAGCGGCGCCGTTGGCGAGTGCTGTACTGCCGGCCTTGTTTCCCGTCGGCTTCTCCAAGCGATCGCCCGGCGGCACTCGGAGGTCCTCGACGTGTTCGGCTGCGTGGAAGGTGGCCGACTTCCGCCGAGCGGCGTTGACGCAATGCGGTAATAACGCCAAGCGTTACGGCCTCGGGGTTCCGCGGAACCGGGCAGGGTCACCCCGAGCGGAGGCCAGGGCACCGCCGAGCCGAGGAACGCGGTCTCCCCGTGGACCGCGTTCCGGCTGTCAGCTCTTGGCCTGGGACTTCGACGACGAAGCAGGCATCGACAGGCGCTGGCGCATCGCGTGCTCGACCAGCGTGATCAGCGCCGTCTTGGTGGACTCCCGGTTGCGGGCGTCGCAGGAGATCATCGGGACCGACTTGTCGATCGTCAGCGCCTCCCGCACGTCCTCCATGTTGTGGTGCAACATGCCGTCGAACGTGTTCACCGCGACGACGTACGGCAGCTGCCGGTCGTCGAAGAAGTCGATCGACGCGAACGCGTCCGCGAGGCGGCGGGTGTCGACCAGCACGATGGCGCCGATCGCGCCCTTCACCAGGTCGTCCCACATGAACCAGAACCGGTGCTGTCCGGGCGTGCCGAACAGGTACAGGATCAGGTCGGAATCGAGCGAAACCCGGCCGAAGTCCATCGCGACCGTGGTGGTGACCTTGCCGGGCGTCGCGGTGAGGTCGTCGACACCCACGCTCGCCTCGGTCATCACCGCCTCGGTGGTCAGCGGCATGATCTCGGAGACCGAGCCGACGAAGGTCGTCTTGCCGACCCCGAAACCGCCGGCGACGACGATCTTGGTCGAGGTCTTGCCGCTGCTTTGATTTTGCATGATCGCCCGGGGATCAGAGCTTCCGGAGGCCACTGAGCACCCTCTCCAAGAATTCCATCGACGGTCCGTCTCCCACGACCATTCCGTTCTCGTGGATGAGGACCAAGCCGAGTCCGGCCATGTCACCGATCAACACCCGCACCACACCCAGAGGCAGCCGCAAGTGGGCCGCGACCTCGGCGACCGACCGGGCCTCCACGCAGAGCCCGCAAATGGAGCGGTGCTCCGGCGTCGCCGGGTTGCTTTGCCCCCGGCCACGCTCGCTGGTGGAGACCAGCGTCTCGATAGCAAGATCATAATCGGTCCGCGTGCGGCCCCTCGTTCGGGCATAGGGTCGCACCAACGAGCCCGTGTCCTGCATTTCCCCGTGATCCGACGGACCACCGGGGATCGCGGGCATCGATCCGGAGATCGACGGCAGCGACTGCGACACGGGCGGCAAGGACTGCGACAGGGACGGCATCGAACCCGACGGCGGGCCGCTGTCGTGGCGCCCTTGCCCGCGGGAACCGCTCCCGGCCTGCGAATCCCAGCCCCGAGAATCCCAACCGGACGACTGCCGGCCGTGCGCGCCCGCACCGGGCGAGCTGTGGCCGTAGGGCAGGTCCAGCGGTGAACCCTGGTCCTGCGGAGCAGGGTTCGACGGTCCCGGCACGGAACCCGACGACACCGACGGCATCGAGGACGACGACATCCCGGAACCGAACAGGTCGGCTCCGGGTCCGCCGAACAGCGCACGGCTGTAGTCGGAACCGCCCGACGAACCGGGCCACGATTCCGGTTGCCCGCCGCGCGGATCGTCGACGAAGTCGTCCTGCCAGGAGTCGGCTCCGCCGCCGCGGTTGTACATCCGGAACAGGTCGCCGTCCCAGTTCGGATCGGGACCGGAGTTCATGACGAATCCCCCTCACACGTCGCCGATTCGAACGGCACGGCGAGAATCATCGCCGGACCATGCCCTGCAACTGCGCGCGCAGTTCGGGCGTGAGCTGCTTGCCGACCCGCTCCACGAGCAGGGTCATCTCGTAGGCCACCAGGCCGATGTCGGCGTTCGGAGCCGCCAACACCGCCAGGCAGGACCCGTCGCTGATGGACATGAGGAACAGGTAGCCCTGCTCCATCTCCACGACGGTCTGCGTGACGTCGCCCGCCTCGAAGCAGCGCGCTGCGCCCTGCGTGAGGCTGACGAGCCCGGAGGCGACCGCGGACAGCTGCTCGGCGCGATCCCGCGGCAGGCCCTGCGAACCTGCCAGCAGGAGGCCGTCCGCGGAGACCACGACGGAGTGCGCGACGCCGGGAACCCGGCGCACGAAATCGGTGATCAGCCAACTGAAGCTGTTCTGGCTCATGGGTTGCTGGACGGACCCGGTCACTCCTGCTCCTCGGGACGGCTCGGGGTCGAGCGGGGCGGTTCGGTCGAGACTGGTTCTGCCTTTGCGTGCCTACCACGCCGGACGCCGCTCTGGAAGTTGGACATCCGTCCACGAACGGCATCGGCCGAACGCGGTGCGGCAGGTTTCGTCGGCATCGGAGACTGCGTTCGCGGTGCTGCGGAGCCCGGTACCAGGTTCGACTTCGGAACCCGCTTGGGCAGCCCCGCCGCGGTGGTCTCCTGGGTTTGGCGGGTTTGCGCCACCAATGCTTCGGCGGCCTGCCAGCCCACATCCGCCGAACCCCAGCCCGGATCGGGCGGCGTGGCAAGGATGTGCCCGCCGCTGTCCGAACGGCCCGGCGTCGACGTGTCCGCACCACCGGCCGCGGGGTTCTCCCCGCCGACGGCGCTGAACCCGCTGGTCGCGTCGAGCGCATCCGAGCCGCTGATCGGCTCGGGATCGTGCTGCTCCATCGCCTCCCGACGAGCCCGGCGGCCGGTGCTCGCACCGGTGTCCGCCGTCGCGCCGGAGTCCGCCTGGGCGTCGGTGGAGGACTCGGCGGACCGAGTTCCCGAACCGGACGAGTCCAGGCTGAGCGACCCCGCGCTGGGCGCGGTCGCTTCCGGCGTCGGCTCGTCGCTGCCCTCGCGGAACCACTGCGAGAGCACCGCCTCGTAGATCGGCAGCCGCTCCGTCGGAGCGTCGTCGCCCTCGCGGCGGGCCTGGTGCGCGTAGCCCAGCGGCGGCGGGCTCGAAGCCGCCCCCGCCGACGGCGCCGCATCGCGCGGCTCCTCCGCGGGCAGGCCGGCGTCCCAGTCGAAACCGTTCGGCGGACGCGTGATCTGCTGCGTCTTCTCGGCCTCGTACGGGCTGTGGAACAAGTCCTGCGGTTCACCCTGGACACGGCCCAGCGTGGTCGTCACGTCCTCACCCAACTGCGGCGCGTCCAATCCTGGGGGGGCTCCGCACTGGCCGTCGAAGTCCGCGTCGGCGCGGGACTCCTCGTCCGGCCACACCTCGGAGCTCTGCTCCGCGGCCGGGCGGTTCACGGCGGTGGGCGGCTCGCCGTCCGGCCGGACGGCGGCCTGCTCGGCGGTGTGCCAACGCGGCACGTCGCTCACGCCGAACGCATCGCCCGACGCGACGCGGAACGAGTAGTCGCCGGGCTCGTCGCCCGCCGGCTCGTCCTCGGCCCCGTCCTGCCACTGGACGTCCTGCTGCTCGACCTCCGGTTGACGCGCCGCCGCCGGTTCAGGGCTCTGCGGCTCGTCCTGCGGTTCGAGCGCGGGCTCCGGCTCGTCCTCCTCGGTGATCCACACCGGGGAGACGTGCGTCTTCTCGATGCCGCCGTGCCCGTTGCTGCTCACCGGCACCTGCGTGGTGCGGGAGGGCTCCGGGTCGGTGCCGGACGGCTCCACCGGCGGCAGCTGCGACGCCGAGTCCGCCGGGCGGCCGTTGGAGGCGGCCCCGCCGAACGCGGCGGCCAGACCCAGGTGGGTGCCGGTGTCGGTCGCGTCCCGGTCGTCCGCGGAGACCCGCTGCACGTCGGGCATCGGCCGCGGACCGTCCGGGGTCAGCTGCACGACGAACTCGCCGGAGAGCCGCACGCTGGCGGTCACACCGCCTTCGAGGTCGCCGTTGTTGCGCAGGTCCACCCGGATGTCGTGGCGGCGGGCCAGCTGCCCGACCACGTACAGGCCCATCCGGCGGGACACCGCGACGTCGATCTCCGGGGGCCGGGTGAGGCGCTCGTTGATCTCGCCGAGCTCGGCGGCGTCGATGCCCACGCCGCGGTCCCGGATCTCCAGCACCAGTTCCTGCCTGCGGTAGGCGGTGCGGACGGTGACGTCGGTGTCCGGGTTGGAGAACACCGTGGCGTTCTCCAGCAGCTCCGCCACCAGGTGCACGAAGTCGTTGACCACGCGGCCCTGGATGCCCAGTTCCGGCGAGTCGGCGACCGAGACGCGGGTGTACTGCTCCACCTCGGACACGGCCGCGCCGACGACCTCGGTCAGCGGGACCGGCTGCATCATCCGCCGCGTCAGGTCGGTGCCACCGAGAATCAGGAGGTTCTCGTTGTTCCGGCGCATGCGGGTCGCCAGGTGGTCCAGCTCGAACAGGCTGGAGAGCTGGTCCGGGTCCTGCTCGTCCTGCTCCAGCCGGTCGATCAGGGACAGCTGCCGCTGCACCAGGGTCTGACTGCGGCGGGCCAGGTTCACGAACAGGTCGTTGACGTTGTTCCGCAGCAGTGCCTGCTCGGAGGCCAGGCGCAGCGCCTGCGAGTGCACCGCGTCGAACGAGCGGGCGACCTTGCCGATCTCCTCCCGGCTGTAGACCGGGATCGGCTCGATGTGCGTGAGCGAACCCGAGCCCGGACCGGAGTCCGTCAGGATCGAACGCACCGCCTCCGGCAGCCCGCGGTCGGCCACGTCCAGCGCCGAGCGGCGCAGCGTGCGCAGCGAACCCAGCAGGGACCGCGCGATGACCAGGGCGACGGCGAGCGCCACGACCAGGGCCAGCAGCGTGGCGACGCTGATCGCGATGGTGCGCTGCTGGGCTCCGGAGGCCGCGTCGTTGGCCGCTTCCTCCAGGCGCTCGTGCAGCGTGCCGCCGACCTTGTCGATCAGGTCCACGCTGTTGTTCGCGACCGCGTCCCACTCCTGCGGGTTCAGGCCGCTGAGCGACTGCTCGGCGCTGTCGAAGGCCAGCGCGGTCTGCGACATGCTGTTCGCGCGGTCGACGTCGGCACCGGTGACGGTGTCCCGGTACAGCTGCTGCTGCGGTTCCGTGGCAACGGCGTTGAAGTCGCTGATCGCCGTCTGCAGCTGTGCCTCGGCGGCGAGCAGCTGGCGGTTCTGGTCGGTGCGGAACTGGCCCGCCCGGATCGCGTCGTTGAGCAGCGCGGCCCGGACCGAGGCCGCTTCCTGCGCGTCCGCGACGGCGTTGGTCGCCAGCGTCAGCCGCAGCAGGTTGGAGTCGCCGATGTTGCTGACGCTCTGCTGACCGAGGTCGAGCAGCGCGCTGATGCTCTGGCTGTAGGTGCGCAGCACGCCTTCCGGCGGGTACTGGGTCGTGTCGACCGAGTCGCGCAGGCTCTTGAGCCGACCGTCCAGGTTGCCCGCCGCGATGCGGTACGGGGCGGCGACGTCGGAGTCGTTCTGCCCGATCAGGCCTTGGAACTCGCCGAGTTCGGTGTCGACGGCGCCGCGGGCCTCCTCCATCGGGACCCGGTCACCGGACCGGCCGGCGGCGACGTGGGCGACCGCGAGGTCGCGTTCGCGCTGCAAGGCGTGCGTCAGGTCGTCGGCGGCCTTCTCCAGGTGCACCTGCTGGTGCGTCCGTTCGAGCAGACGGGCTTCCCTGAACCCGTCGTAGATGTGCAGGCCGCCGAAGACGACCGCACTGATCAGTGGGATGAGCAGGACCGCTAACAGCTTGGTGCGCAGTCGCCAGTTACTCAGTCGCCAGTCGCCGGGACCACTGTCCTGACCGGACCGCGGATGCGCGGAACCCAGGTCCAGCGAAGCACTTTGACTATCGGTGCCGAGCAACTGACCTTCGGTGCCGAGCGCCTCGCCCATGTGGTGGATACCGGCGTCCGCCTGCTCCGTGCGGCTCAGGCGCTCGCGACCTGTGTCTCCTCGGGCCACTCCAGGCTTCCTCTTCCGACAGCAGCGGAGGCTCGCACCGCTCACGAAAAATCTACACTTGCACCGCGCTCAGGATCGAACCTGCAGCTCAGCAGGCCGAATCTCGCCACGGAAGGCGGACCGGCACCCGTTGTGACGGTACCGGGACGCCCAGCGTTCCAGCGCAGCACAGGGTACTTGCGACGACCGTCGACGGGGAAGTGGGTAAGGACACGGAAGGTAACGTACCCGGGCGCTGCCTTCACTCCAAAGAGGAGCATCGGCAGTCTTGACCTAGCCCATCACTCACCGTGTCCGTCGCGCGTTCCGGATATCCGAAACGCCCGACCTACCACCCGTTCGGGCTATCACCTAGGCTCACGACCGGCTCTGCGGCTCCGCGAGTCCCGGTCGATCGACGACCGCCGTACTACAAGCACTGAGAGCACCTTAGAGCCGAGCTCATCGACACCGTCGCCTGGGTGATCATCATCCGTTCGACCAGCGACGACAGTGCCGCCGTGGGCCGTTCGCAGCACGTGGTACGCCCACCTGCCGACCGGCGCCCGGACCCGCTCGGCCCGAGCCCGCGACACCGGGACATCCACGCCGTTCAGCGAGGAGAGACAGTCAGGATGCGCACCGCCTCCGGCAGCGACACCCGCCCCCGCCGCGATCCCTGCGCACCGCCGGAAAGGAGCTGACCGGTGGCCCGACTCGCTCGCGGCCTGGCCGGACTGGCCGGCCTGCTGGTGCTCTGGGAGCTCTGCTGCGCGCTCGGCGTGCTCGACGCCCGCTTCATCCCGCCGCCCTCCACGGTGGGACCGCGCATCGTCGAACTGCTCGGCACCGACGCGGAGTTCGCGCTGGACACCATCGCGACCATCCTGACCTTCCTCATCGCGCTCGGGCTCGCCGCGCTGATCGCGATCCCGCTGGGCCTGCTGCTGGGCAGCGTCCGCCCCGCCCGGGTCGCGGGCCTCACCGTCGTCGAGTTCCTGCGCCCGCTGCCCGCGGTGGCGCTGCTGCCGCTGTTCATGCTGCTGCTCGGCTCCGGCCCCGAGACCAAGATCGTGCTCGCCACCTACGCCGCGCTGTGGCCGATCCTGTTCAACACCATGTACGCGCTGGACGAGATGGACCCGCTCTACACCGACATCGCGCGGTCCTTCGGCTTCGGCAAGGTGCGCACCATGTTCACCGTGGCGCTGCCGCACGCGGCGCCGTTCATCGCCACCGGCATCCGCATCTCGGCCTCGATCGCGCTGGTCGTCGTGGTCGTCGTGGAGCTCATCGCGGGCGGGGCCCGCGGCGTGGGCACCTTCATCCTCGAAGCGAGCAGCGGCGGCGGGCAGATGGACCTGGTGCTCGCGGGCACGGTCATCGTCGGCGCCATCGGATACCTGATCAACTCCGGGCTGCAGCAGGCGCAACGCCGGCTGTTCGGCTGGACCGAGAGCCGGGAGGAACTGTGACGCTACTCCGGAACTTCCTGGGCAAGTGGGGTCTGCTGCTGATCGCGGTGGCGCTCTGGGAGCTCGCCACCCGCGCCGCGGGCAACGTCTACTTCCTGCCGCCGACGGAGATCGTGGCGCACGCCTGGGAGATCTGGCTGACCGGGCCCGCCTCGCAGCTGTGGCTGACCGACGCCGTCTTCCGCGACGTGCTGCCCAGCCTGGGCAGGCTGTTCGGCGGCTGGCTGATCTCCGGCGTGATCGGCGTGGTCGTCGGCATCGCGCTCGGCCGCTCCCGCACGGCCACCGAGTACGTCGGGCCGCTGCTGGACTTCTGCCGCTCGCTGCCGACCCCGGCGCTGGTGCCGCTGTTCCTCGTGCTGTTCAGCCTGGGCACGCCGATGCAGCTGGCGACGATCATCTTCGGCACCGTGTTCACCGTCGTGCTCAACACCGCCGACGGCGCGGCCTCGGTGGACGCCGTCAAGCAGCACACCGCCGCGGCGTTCCGCATCGGGCGCTGGCAGTGGTGGACGCGGATCGTGCTGCCCGCCGCCGCACCCAAGATCTTCGCTGGGCTGCGGGTCAGCCTCTCGCAGGCGCTGATCCTGATGGTGGTGTCCGAGATGGTCGGCGCCAGCTCCGGCCTCGGCTTCCAGCTGATCTACGCGCAGCAGCAGTTCGAGTTCCCCGACCTGTGGGCCGGGATCGTGCTGCTGGCGCTGCTGGGCTACCTGCTCAACACCGGCCTGCTCGCGGTGCAGCGGCGCGCGCTGAGCTGGCAGCAAGTCTCCGACCAGCCCGCTCAAGCGAAAGGATGACCGTGAGCACCATGCTGGAAGTGACCGGGCTCGGGCACACCTACCCCGGGAAGCAGCGGCACGTCGCCATCGAGGAGCTGGGCTTCGCGGTGCGCACCGGCGAGCTCACCTGCATCGTCGGCCCGTCCGGCTGCGGCAAGTCGACGCTGCTGCGCATCATCGGCGGACTGCAGCGCCCGACTTCGGGCAGCATCGCGCTGCGCGGCACCGAGATCGACGGCGTGCCCGAGGACCTCGCCGTGGTGTTCCAGGACTACAGCCGCTCGCTGTTCCCCTGGATGACGGTGCGCGGCAACGTGGAGTTCCCGCTGCGCACGCGCTCGGTGAACCGCCGGGAACGCGCCGAGGAGGCGCTGGCCTGGGTCGGGCTCTCGGACGCGGCGAAGAAGTACCCGTGGCAGCTCTCCGGCGGCATGCAGCAGCGCGTCGCCATCGCCCGCGCGCTGGCCACCCGGCCGGCGCTGCTGCTGATGGACGAGCCGTTCGCGTCCGTCGACGCGCAGACCCGGTTCGAGCTGGAGGACCTGCTGCTGTCGGTGCGCCGGGAGTACGGCAGCACGATCCTGCTGGTCACCCACGACATCGACGAGAGCATCTACCTGGGCGACCGGGTGCTGGTGCTGTCCAAGTCGCCCGCGACGGTGGTGGCGGAGCTGGACGTGCCGCTGGGCTCGCAGCGGGACCAGATCGGCACCCGCGCCTCGGCGGAGTTCGTGCGGCTGCGCAGCCACGTGGCGCGGCTGCTGCACTCGCCCGCGGCGACCGCCGATCCGCGCGCGGCGGTCTCCGGCGGCGCCACCGCGGAGTGATCCCGGCCACCTGACGACGCGACACCCGCCGCCCGCCCCTCGGCGCGCGGCGGGCACATCGCTTCGGAACGTGATCGCCGAGTCCGGTGAATTCTGGTCCCGGACGCCATTCACGGCCCCGAATCCGAGTACTTACTCGGAAGTAGTGATCACTCTCCGAATACGGGCTCCGGGTGAATCATGAAAAGACTGGGGAAAATCCCAGAATTGCCGTCCGCACCCGGAGCTCGGATTGTTCGCGAGGGATTCCCCCCGAATTCGGGAATTCGATCAGTACAGTTTCCGGCCGCTCGGCGCGACCGGGACGTGCAGCACCGTCGGCCCCGGTTCGGCCAGCGCCGCGCGCAGCTCACGGTCCAGCTCCGCCAGGTCCTCCACCCGGCGCGCCGAGCAGCCCAGCCCGCGCGCGACCGCGACGAAGTCGATGCCGCCGAGCGCGACACCGGGCATCTTGCCGTCGGAGCCGACCTCGCCGAGCACCCGCACCGCCGCGTACTCCTCGTTGTCCAGCACCAGCATCGTCAGCGACGCGTGCTCCTTGGCGGCCGTCCACAGCGCCTGGATGCCGTACATGCTGGCGCCGTCACCGATGATGCCCAGCACCGGACGGGACGGGGCGGCCAGCGCCGACCCGACCAGCGCGGAGATCCCGTAGCCCAGCGAACCGCTGGCCCCGGCGTGGAAGTCCTGGTCGGGCGAGTGGAACGGCAGGTGCCGCTGGATCGTCTGCTTGTGCGTCGGCGCCTCGGTGACCACCACGGCGTCCGCGGGCAGCAGCTCGTGCACCAGGCTGATCACGTGATCGGCCTGCGGCGGGTTGGTCAGCTCCGGCAGTTCCGGGCGCTCCCAGGCCGTGGCGGCGGGCCGATCGGACGGCGCGACCTCGCCCAGCAGCTGCCGCAGCGCCGGGGCGAGCCCCGCGTGCACGCCCCGCAGGTGCTGGGTGCGGGCCAGGATCTCCGGGTCGTCGCTGATCACGTAGCCCTGCGGCCTGCGGTGCTCCGGTTCGCCGCGGTAGACGTGGTAGGTGAACGCGGGCGCCCCGAACACCGCGACCAGGTCGTGGTCGCGCAGCGCGGCGGCCACCGCCGGTTCCGCGGGCTGCAGGAACCCGGCGAACTGCGGGTGCGTCTCCGGGAACGAGGAGCGCGAGACCATCGGCGAGATCCACACCGCGGCGCCGGTGCGCTCGGCCAGCTCCACCAGGTCGGCGACGGCGCCCGCCTCGATGACGGCGGGCCCCACGACGAAGGCGGGGCGCTCGCAGTCGCGCAGCGCGGTGGCGAGCTCGGTGATCACCGCCGGGTCCGCCGCGGGCGCGGCGACGGGGTGCGGGGCCGTGACGGGCTCACCCGGCTGGTCCCAGTCGTCGGCAGGCACGGACAGGAAGACCGGGCCGCGCGGACCTTGCATCGCCAGTTGGTACGCCCTGATCAGCGCCAGCGGAACGTCGGCGGCGCGGGCGGGCTCCAGCGACCACTTCACGTACGGCTTGGGGAACTGCGCGGCTTCGGTCGCGCCGAGGAAGGGGTCGTGCGGCAGCAACCTGCGGTCCTGCTGGCCGGCCAGCACGATCATCGGAGTGCGGTTGCGGTAGGCGCCGAACACCGCTCCGAGCGCGTGCCCGACCCCGCCGGCGGAGTGCAGGTTGACCAGCACCGCGTTGCCCGTCTGCTGGGCGTACCCGTCGGCCATCGAGGTCACGACGGACTCCTGCAGCCCGAGCACGTAGCGGAAGTCGTCCGGCCACTGGTCCAGGAACGGCACCTCGGTCGTGCCGGGGTTGCCGAAGACGGTCGTCAACCCGAGATCGCGCATAAGGCCGCGCGTGACGTCGCGCACGGTCGGCCCACCTGAAGCCTCCATCAGCATTCTCCTCAGCAGCGGCCGCACATTCACATATTTCCCTCAATGCGAGAAAAAAGCGTCGCCGACCGACATCGTGCTACACCGAGCCCCAATGTAATTACAGTTGGTCACGGGGAACTAGATCACCTTGACACGCTCGGGTAAGTGCGATTCCAATCCTATTGCAGCCTGTTTAGCAGGCCAGACGTGGGCTTCCGGCGCGCCACCCCGCTCGGGCACCTCCGTCCCCCTTTACGCACGCTCGCCCGAGGAGGCACCCCCGCATGCCGAGCAGACCGACCGGATCCGCATCTCGCGGAAGGCGCCGCGCGACCCGCGCGCTGCTGTCCATTGCCGCCATCGGCATCACGACCTTCACGCTGAGCGGCTGCGGTCTGCTCAGCGGCTCCGACGGGGCGAGCGGCGACAGCAGTGGTGGCAAGCTGGAGAAGGACACGGTCGTGGTGGGTTCGCTGCCCGCGCTGTCCCAGGCTCCGATCGCGGTGGCGCAGGCCAAGGGCTACTTCGCCGACGAGGGCCTCACCGTCAAGGTGCAGCCGGTCTCCGACGGCCCGGCGGCGCTGACCTCGCTGATCTCCGGTCAGAACGACGTGAGCCTCGGCAGCTACACCGCGCCGATCAAGGCGCAGGCCACCGGCGCGGCCGACCTCAAGATCATCAGCGAGATGATGATCTCGGTGCCGAACACCATGAACATCATGGTGCTGCCCGGGTCCAAGATCAAGAAGCCGGAGGACCTGGCCGGCGCCAAGATCGCCTACAGCGCGCCCGGCGCCATCACCGACATCGGCACCAAGGCCGCGCTGCAGGACCGGGGCATCAACGTCTCCGACGACCAGTTCGTGCGCTTCGGCTTCCCCGACATGCTGCCCGCGCTGCAGAACGGCCAGATCGACGCCGCGGTGATGACCGAACCCTTCATCACCCAGGCCGCCAAGAACGCCGGCGCCGTCTCGATCATGGACGCGTTCTCCGGCGGCACCGCGGACTTCCCGGTGGCCGGCGCCATGACCACGGCGAAGTTCGCCGAGGAGAACCCGGAGACGCTGAAGGCCTTCCAGCGGGCCGTGCAGCGGGCGCAGGTGGCCGGGCAGAACCGCGCCGAGGTCACTCCGCTGCTCCCGCAGTTCGCCAAGATCACCCCGGAGCTGGCGCCGATCGTGGAGCTCGGCAAGATCCCGACCTCGATGGACGCCTCCCGGCTGCAGCGGGTCGCGGACCTGATGCAGCGCTTCGGGCAGATCGACAAGAAGGTCGATGTCTCCACGATGCTGGTCCAACCGCCTCCGTTGGAGCAGAATTCGACCGGTGGCGCGTGATCACGCACCACTAGGCAGCTGAAGCCGGATCGCCGGCGACCGGGGCGGGTCGCCGGCGAACTGCTGTCGGTCCCCGTGCTCCGCCCGACGAGGAGGCCCCGGCCATGTCCGCTTCACCTCGACGGTTACCGGCCAGGCCGCTGTCCCGGCGCGGCCTGCTCGCCGCGGCGGGCTCCGCCGCGCTGCTCACCACCAGCGGCTGCGGGCTGCTCGGCGGCGCGCGGGACGACGGCGGGAACGACCGCGTCGAACAGGCCACGATCACCGTGGGCACGCTGCCGACCACGGAGTACGCGCCGCTGGCGCTGGCCGTGCGGCGCGGCTACTTCCAGCACGAAGGCCTCCAGGTCGAGATCACCAAGGCCACCGACGGCAGCGCCGCGCTCACCTCGCTGATCAGCGGCGAGTACGACGTGGCCCTGAGCAGCTACGTGCCGCTGCTGACCGCGCAGTCCCGAGGCGCGGCCGACCTGCGCATCGTCGCCGACGCCGGAGCCGCCGCGCCCGGCACCGCCGTCGTGATGGTCCCGCCCGACTCACCCGTCCGCGGGCCCGCCGACCTGGTGGGCCGGGTCGTCGGCGTCAGCGCCATCGGCACCGTCTCCGACCTGCTGGTCAAATCCGCGCTGCACGACGCGGGCGTGCCCACCGACCGCGTGGAGCTGGCGCCGATCTCGTTCCCGAACATGCCCGCGGCCCTCGCGCAGCGGCGCCTCGACGCGGCGCTGGTCACGGAACCCTTCATCACCATCGCCACCCGCGAAGGCAGCGCGCGCACCGCGTTCGACACGGCCGTCGGGCCCGCCGAAGGACTGCCGCTGTCCGGGTACGGCGCCACCGCGCGCTTCGTGCAGGACAACCCGCGCACGGTCGCCGCGTTCCAGCGCGGCCTCACCCGCGCCACGCTGGAGGCCAGGGACCGCCGGACGGTGGAGCCGCTGCTGCCCGACGTCGCGCGGATCTCCCCGGAGGTCGCCGCCGAGACGGAGCTGGTCACCTACCGCGCGGTGCCCGACGGCACCCAGATGCAGCGCGTCGCGGACCTGATGCACAGCTTCACCTTCATCGATCATCCGCTAGACGCGACAACGCTCATCGCTTCTGGGGCTTGATGGCTGCTCGTTCTGCGTAGGGGTTGGGTGGCGGAACCTCCGTCGTCTTCTCGCTGCGGGATCTTTTTCCCAAGTGGCTCCGCCACGAGGGAAAAAGCTGTCCTCGCGAGAAGACGACGGAGAACCCGCGGCGGTGCCGGTTGCGTGCTGGGTCACTGCTCAGCGGCTTCGCCGCTGACAGGACGATGGTCGTCTGAGCGGCTGGGCGGCGGCTGCGGGGGGTACGTCGTCAGTAGAGGTGGCGTTGTTCTGCTCCTACCTTGATGTGGAGCAGGTGGGGGCCTTGGGTGAGCGTGGTCAGGGCCTCGGTTAGCTCCGCGGGGGTGCTGATCGTGGTGGCGGGGCAGCCGAGGCTGCGGGCGAGGGCGGCGAAGTCCGTGCCGCCCAGCTCGACGCCGGGCAGCTTGCGCCCGCCGCCGGCCTCGCCGAGCACGGCGACCGCCGCGTAGCGGGCGTTGTCCAGGATCGCGAACGTGACCGGGGCCTGCTCGCGCACCGCCGACCACACGGCCTGGATGCTGTACATGCTGGAGCCGTCGCCGAGCAGCGCCAGCACCGGCCGCGACGAACCGCCGATCGCCGCCCCGACCGCGGCGCCGATGCCGTAGCCCAGCGCCCCGGAGGCGCAGGCGAAGAAACCGCCGTCCCGCGAGGTGATCGGGAAGTGGTCGTGCAGGTCGTTGCGGTGGCTCGGCGCCTCCTCGACCACCACCGCGTCGGCGGGCCACGCCGCGCGGAGCTCGGCGAGCACGTAGGCGGCGCTCAGCGGCGTGCTCGCCGCCGGGCGCGGCGGCCCGGCCGCCCGCGCGGGCTCGACGCGCTCTCCCGGTGAGCCGGGGCCGACGAGTTCGGCGACGCCGCGGACCGCGTGCGCCACGGTGCCCAGCACTCCCCTGCCGCGCCGGGCGCGGGCGAGCACCTCGGGATCGTCGTGCACGAGGAACATCTCCGGCAGTTCGGCCTCCGCCTCGCCCCGGTAGACGTGGTAGGTGAACGCGGGCGCACCCCACACCACGACGAGGTCGTGGGCCGCGAGCTCGGCGGCCAGCAGGCGCCGCTCCGGCTGCAGGAAACCGGCGAACCGCGGGTGGTCCTCGGGGAACGAGCAGCGCGGCGACAGCGGCGCCGTCCACACCGCGGCCCGGGTGCGCTCGGCGAGCTCCACCAGCTCCGGCACCACCCCGTCGTGGTCGACGGCCGGTCCGACGACGAAGGCCGGGCGCTCGCTGCCGTCCAGCGCGGCGGCCAGCTCCGCGACCGCGTCCGGATCCGGCGCGGGACCGGGGGTGACCGGGCGCGGCGGGACGTCGGAGGCCGGCCGGTCCCAGTCGTCGGCGGGGATGGAGACGAACACCGGGCCCTGCGGCGGGGTCATCGCCACCTGGTGCGCGCGGGCGATCGCGGCGGGCACGTCGGCCGCGCTCGCCGGCTCGTAGCTGAACTTCACGTACGGCTTCGGGAAGGTCGCCGCGTCCGTCGCGCCGAGGAACGGCTCGTCGAACACCAGCGTCCGGGTCTGCTGCCCGGCAGTGACGATCATCGGGGTGCGGTTGCGGTAGGCGGTGAACACGGCGCCCAGGGCGTGCCCGACCCCGCCCGCCGAGTGCAGGTTCACCAGCACCGGGGCCCGCCGCACCTGCGCGTACCCGTCGGCCATCGCGACCACCACGGACTCCTGCAGGCCCAGCACGTAGCGGAAGTCGTCCGGCCAGTCGGTGAGGAAGGGGACCTCGGTGGTGCCGGGATTGCCGAACACGGTGGTCAGCCCCAGCCCGCGCAGCAGTTCCCGCGTGACGTCCCGGACCGTCCGCTCACCCATTACCGACCTCCCGAATCGACTCCCGGATCACCCCAGCACACCCCGCACGCGCCGGTCCACCGGACGAGATCACCGCAGCAGCTCGAAGCAGAACGTCTTCGGCGGGTCGTCGAACACGGCGTAGTTCTCGGCGTCGGCCGGGCAGACCGCTTCGCCGGCGGTGCTGTCGGCGGCCACGACGATCTCGACGGTGGCCGCCGGATCGCCGCACGGGACCTTGGTGTCGATGCCCATCGGGATCGAGATGCCCGCGCTGTTCGCGCCCGGGACCTTCTGGCAGTCGCCGGTGGTCACGTCCGGGATCAGGCACAGCCTGGTGGAGCCCTGGGTGATCTCGGAGTAGTCGCCGTCGCAGCTGTCGTGGTTCCGCTTCGCCTGGACGACCCGGTGGTCGGAGTCCGCGGTTCCGCAGGCGGTGGTCTCGAACGCGAGGTCGTCCTGGGAGTCGTCGGTGATGGCCACGCACTCGCCGACCTCCGGGATGCCGCCGCTCATGCCCGCGAAGGACCGGCCGACGGTGAGCAGGACGCCGATGAGGAGGAACCCGGCGCAGCCGAGCATCCCGCCGAGCACCCTGCGCCTCTTCTTCGGCGGCTGAGCAGGCAGTTGTGGACCAACGGGGTCTGCCTGGGGATAACCCTGTGGACAACTCTGCTGTCCGTGGTCCACTTGTGGATAGCTCGGGGCCTGCTCCCCCGGCTGCACTCCGAGCTGCCCGGCGGCCACCCGCTGGTACCCCAGCTGGCCGTGGCCCGGTTGCCGCGGCGTGCCCAGCGGGAACGACCCCTGCGACGGCGCTGCCGGGAGTCCCGCCGGCGGCCCCCACCGCGTCGGCCGCCCCGGCGACTGCCGAGGATGCCCCGGTGGGTACTGACCTTGCGGCGGAACGCTCACGGCATCTCCTAAATGATCTACGTGCCGAGCGGGAAACCTAGCCGACCGCCACCTCGGCCAGTCCGGAAACCCGCGAATCGTTCCCAGAACCACCCCGTTCCGCCACCGGGTGGCCACTCAGCGGGAGCACGGTCGGACCGAACGCGACCAGTGGAATACTGGAGGACGGTCCGGCCGTTGTTCCGCACGCCGATCACCTGCGCAAAGAGTCGTCCAGCCCGAGGAGCCGCACCCGTGACCGACGGACCGCTCATCGTCCAGTCCGACAAGACCCTGCTGCTCGAAGTCGACCACGCCCAGGCCGACGAGGCCCGCAGCTCCATCGCGCCGTTCGCCGAGCTGGAACGCGCCCCCGAACACGTGCACACCTACCGGATCACCCCGCTGGCGCTGTGGAACGCGCGCGCCGCGGGGCACGACGCCGAGCAGGTCGTGGACGGCCTCGTCCGCTTCTCCCGCTACCCCGTGCCGCAGCCGCTGCTGGTGGACATCGTCGAGACGATGGGCCGGTTCGGCCGGCTGCAGCTCGCCCAGGACCCGGCGCACGGGCTGGTGCTGATCTCGCTGGACCGGGCGGTGCTCGAAGAGATCCTGCGCAACAAGAAGATCATCCCGATGCTCGGCGCCCGCATCGACGACGACACGGTGGCCGTGCACCCCAGCGAGCGCGGCAGGCTCAAGCAGCTGCTGCTCAAGATCGGCTGGCCCGCCGAGGACCTCGCGGGCTACGTCGACGGCGAGGCGCACCCCATCGAACTCGCCGAGGACGGCTGGAGCCTGCGCGACTACCAGCGCCAAGCCGTGCAGTCGTTCTGGGCGGGCGGCTCCGGCGTGGTCGTGCTGCCCTGCGGCGCGGGCAAGACCCTCGTCGGCGCCGCCGCGATGGCCGAAGCGGGCGCGACCACGCTGATCCTCGTCACCAACACCGTCGCGGGCAGGCAGTGGAAGCGGGAGCTGATCGAACGCACCTCGCTCACCGAGGAGGAGATCGGCGAGTACTCCGGCGAGAAGAAGGAGATCCGCCCGGTCACCATCGCCACCTACCAGGTGATCACCCGCAAGTCGAAGGGCGAGTACAAGCACCTGGAGCTGTTCGACTCCCGCGACTGGGGCCTCGTCGTCTACGACGAAGTGCACCTGCTGCCCGCCCCCGTGTTCCGGATGACCGCCGACCTCCAGTCCCGCCGCCGCCTCGGCCTCACCGCCACCCTGGTGCGCGAGGACGGCCGCGAAGGCGACGTGTTCTCGCTGATCGGCCCGAAGCGCTTCGACGCGCCGTGGAAGGACATCGAGTCCCAGGGCTGGATCGCCCCCGCCGACTGCGTCGAGGTCCGGGTCACGCTCACCGAGAACGAACGCCTCCAGTACGCGACCTCCGAAGCCGAGGAGCGCTACAAGGTGTGCTCCACCGCGCGCACCAAGGCCCCGGTCGTGCGCGCCATCCTCGACCAGCACCCCGGTGAGCCGGCGCTGGTCATCGGCGCCTACCTGGAGCAGCTGCACGAGCTCGGCGAAGCGCTCGACGCCCCGATCATCGAGGGCTCGACGAAGAACAAGGAACGCGAGAAGCTGTTCGACGCCTTCCGCAACGGCGAGATCAGCAGGCTCGTCGTGTCGAAGGTGGCGAACTTCTCCATCGACCTGCCGGAGGCGTCGGTGGCGGTGCAGGTCTCCGGCACCTTCGGATCCCGCCAGGAGGAGGCGCAGCGGCTGGGCCGGTTGCTGCGGCCGAAGACCGAACGCAAGCAGGCGCACTTCTACTCGGTCGTCTCCCGCGACACACTGGACACCGACTACGCGGCGCACCGGCAGCGGTTCCTCGCCGAGCAGGGCTACGCCTACCGCATCGTGGACGCCGACGACCTGCTCGGACCGGCCCTGCCCGATGTCGGCTGAGCCGCACCCGCGCCCGCGCGACGCGGGACCCGAATTCGGTTGCGGCACCCGCCGCCACGACGCAGGAGCGAGGTCGTATTTTCGTGGTCGTCGGTGAAACCACCCGTGCCTCAGACGGCACCGGTTACCGTTGCGACAGCACACGCAGCACTGGAGATCGGATGACCACCGAGAAGCACAACACCGCGATGGGTGGTGCACACCGGTTCATCGGGCTGGCGGAGAACCTCGAACGTCACGCGGGCACCCCCACGGCCGCGGAGCCGCCCAACGTGCGCGGCGAGAACCGCGGCTACGGGCTGGTGTTCTTCCACTTGGAGCAGTACCACCTGAGCACCGTGATCAGCTCGGGTCTGCGGTTCCAGCCGCTGGGCGCGGACCCGGCGCAGGAGCTGGCGTGCACCGTCTACAAGGAGCAGGCGGAAGCGGCCCGGCACCTGGTGGACGTGACGTCCGAACTGCTGGTGCAGAGCGGCACGCACCTCGTGCCGGACCAGATCGTGCCGAACGAGAACCCGCTGCTGCCGGACACCGAGTTCTACGGCGTCCTGGCCAGCGGCCACCCGCTGTTCCCACCGGAGTTCACCCGGTTCACCGATCCCGACGGCACCGAGCAGCTGCAGGTGTACACGCTGCTGCCGGTGACCCTGGGCGAGCTGAACTACATCCTCGACAACGGGGTGACCGCGCTGCGCCAGCAGTGGGCCCGCTTCGAGGTCGACGTGTTCGACCTGGGCCGCCCCAGCGTCGCCTGACGCCGCGCGGAACCCGATCGCACCGGCCTCCCGCGCGGGGGCCGGCGCTTCGCGTCGTGCGCCCCACGACGTCCTGGCACGCACCTCCCGCGTCCGCTCGGGTCCGCGGGAAGGCCGCTCTGGCGAGACGATGACGCGGGCACCCGAGTTCGGGAGGAACGCCGTGGTGACGGCCGAGCCGGAAGGACCAGACATGACCGCGAACGGGTCGACGATCAGCTTGGCCGAGCTCGACGCGGTCCGCGTGTACGGCCTACCCATGCGCACCCGGTTCCGCGGCATCACCCGCAGGCAGGGCGTGCTGCTCGGCGGCCCGGCCGGGTGGGGCGAGTTCTGCCCGTTCGAGGACTACGACGACGCCGCGTCCGTGCCCTGGCTGGCCGCGGCGCTGGAAGCCTGCGCCGGTGACTGGCCGGAACCGGTGCGCGACCAGGTGCCGGTGAACTGCACGGTGCCCGCCGTGGACGCCGCGAAGGCGCACGCGATCGTCGCCGCCTCCGGCTGCACCACGGCGAAGGTCAAGGTCGCCGAACGCTCCCAGACCCCCGCCGACGACGTCGAACGCGTCGCCGCCGTCCGGGACGCGCTGGGGCCGACCGGGGCGATCCGGGTGGACGCGAACGCCGCCTGGGACGTGGACACCGCCATCGCCCGCATCGCCGAGCTGGACCGGGCCGCGGGCGGCCTCGAATACGTGGAGCAGCCCAGCCCGACCATCGAGGACCTCGCCGCGGTGCGCCGCAAGGTGCAGGTGCGCATCGCCGCCGACGAGTCCATCCGCCGCGCCGAGGACCCGCTGAAGGTCGCCGTCGCCGAGGCCGCCGACGTCGCCGTGCTCAAGGCGGCCCCGCTGGGCGGGGTGCGGCGCGCGCTGCGAGTCGCGGAGGCGTGCGGGCTGCCGTGCGTGGTGTCCTCCGCCGTGGAGACCAGCGTGGGTCTCGCCGCGCAGCTCGCGCTGGCCGGGGCGCTGCCGGAGCTGCCCTTCGCGTGCGGGCTGGGGACCATGTCGCTGCTGGACGGGGACGTGGTCAGCGACTCGCTGGTGCCGCGCGCGGGCGTGCTGCCGGTGCCGCGGCGCGCTCCGCTGCCGGACCCGGCGCGGGTCGCCGCCGCCACCCCCGGCGCCGAGGACCAGCGCCGCTGGCTAGACCGCCTGGTCCGCGTGCACACCCTCCTCACCACCCGCTGACCCACCCGGTTCGAAGTGAGCGGACCGTTCGTCCAATCCCGTTGGACGAACAGTCCGCTCACGCAACCACCCCACTCGACCGGCGAGCAGTCGACCCAGATGAAGTGAACGGACCATCTGCCCAATCCCGTTGGACGAACGGTCCGTTCACTCGAACCCGCCTCGCGAGCGCTACGCCCCTGGGAGCAGTGGTTCACCGAGTGAACGGACCATCTGTCCGAACCCGTTGGACGAACGGTCCGTTCACTCCCTTCGGGTCGGGGTGGTGGGCGGGATGGTTGGGTGGGGGCATGACCGGCTCCGCGCAGTCCCTGCCCCACCTGGTCCGCTGCTGGCAGCGCGGCTGGGGCGTGGCGTGCGGCCTGGCTCCGGCGGATGAGGCGGACGGGGCGCTGCACGTGCTGTCCGGCAAGCCGGGCCGCCACCTGGAGAGCCTCGTGCTCGACGCCGACGGGGACCCCGGGGCGCTGCGCGCGCTCGCCGCGCAGGTCGCCGGTTCACCGCACCCGGACTGGCTGACGGTGCCGACGACGGCGCCGCGCGAGGTGGCGGAGGTGCTGGGCGAGGAAGGGCTCCGGCTCGCCGCCGAGCAGGAGCACTTCATGACGATCGACCTGCGCGAACACCCGGACCTCCCGGTCGCCGCCCCGTACGCGGTGTCGCTGGACCGGGACGGGCCGATCCTCGACATCCGGGTCGTCGACGAGCACGACCGCCCCGCCGCCCACGGCGTCATGGTGGTGCTGGACGGGGTGGCCGTGGCGCACAACATCGCCACCTACCGCACGCACCGGCGGCGCGGCCTCGGCGGCGCGGTGATGAGCTCGCTCGTGCGCGCGGCGATCGGACTCGGAGCGGAAACGGGCCTGCTCACCGCCAGCAGGCAGGGCCGACACCTCTACACGGCGCTGGGCTGGGCGAACCGCGCGGGAGTCGTCAGCGCGGGCACGCGCGAACCCCGCAGGTGACCCCGCGCCTCACGCGCGACGGCGGCGGAGGCGGCGCAGCAGGAGTCCCACGACGAGCACGGCGGCGGCGACGGGCAGCGCGCGCTTGAGCACCGGGGTGCCCGCGGCGCCCAGCAGGTCGATGGCCTCGTCGTTCGGCACGGTGCCACCGGTGATCACCGAGTCGGCGCGCTCGGCGGGGCGCTGGGCGGCGGTGGTGGAGGAGGCCACCGCGTCGGCGGATCCGGCCCGCTCCGAGGCGGGCGAAGTGACCCGCCACGCGGGAGTGCGGCCGACCCGCGCGGCCTTCGCCGCGGCGGACGCCTCGGCCGCCGCGGTCGGGTGCTCGCCGTTCGTCGGCTGCCCGGCGGTGGACTTCGCGGACGTGGCGTCCTTCGCGTCACCGGCCGCCTCACCGGACTTGGCCGCTTCACCGGACTTCGCGGTCTCGCCCGGCTTCGCGGCGCCGCCGGTCGTGCCGGACTTCGCCGCCGGACCCGACCCGGTCGCGCCCGCGGCGCCGGTGTCCTCGCCGGTGAGGCTCCGGGCCAGGTTGCCCGCGAACTGGTTCAGGATCTTGCCGCCCACCTCGGACATCAGCCCGCGCCCGAGCTGAGCCGGTTTGCCCGTCACCTTCAGATCCGTGTCGACCTGCGCCGAGGTGCTGTCCCCGTCCGCGGTGAGCGTGACGGTGACGGTGGCCGCCGCGGTGCCGTTGCCGCGGGAGTCCTTGCCGCTGGCGTCGATGACGACCCGGCGCCCCGCCTCGTCGACCTCCTTGAACGAGCCGGTCCCCTTGTACAGCAAGGAGATCGGGCCCAGCTTCACCTTCACCGAACCGGCGAAGTCGTTGCCCTCGGCGCTGCTGAGGGTGGCGCCGGGCATGCACGGGGCGACCCGCTCGGGGTCGATGATCGCCGGCCACGCCACGTCGACCGGGACCGGAACGGTGAAGTGGTGCTGCATCTGCACGGGACAAGTCCTCCTGGTAGATCGCCGCACGGTGTGCGGGGCGAAGCTCCGCGGGCGTGCGCGCCGGATGCGCACGGCGACGTGGCCCCGACCGGCGACCACCCGCGCCAGTCTCCCCGCGCACGCCGCCGTGCACCAGGGAGGCCGGTGCGCCGCAGGACGCACCGACCCGTCCATTCCTACACCCCGGCGGCGGCGGACACCGCGCGCCCGGTGAGCACCTCGGCGAGGTGCTCCCGGTAGTCCACGTCGGCGCTCGCGTCGGCGGTGGGGCTGGTGCCGTCGGCGGCGTGCCGGGCTGCCTGCCTGATCGCGTCCGCGGTGGCCGGGGCTCCGACCAGCGCCCGTTCCACGCCGGAAGCGCGGATCGGGGTGGCGGCCATGTTGGTGAGCCCGACGCGCGCCTCGGCGATGGTGCCGCCGTCGACTCGGACGGCGGCGGCGACACCGACCATCGACCAGGCCTGGGCGACCCGGTTGAACTTCTCGTAGTGCGCCGACCAGCCCGTCCACTTCGGCAGCCGCACCTCCACCAGCAGTTCGTCCGGTTCGAGGGCGGTGGTGAAGAAGTCCACGAAGAACTCGGCGGCGGGCACCGCGCGGCGCCCGCCGGGTCCGGCGAGCACCATCTCGGCGTCCAGCACCAGCGCGGGCGCGGGCAGGTCCCCGGCCGGGTCCGCGTGCGCGAGCGACCCGCCGAACGTGCCGCGGTGGCGCACCTGCGGGTCGGCGACGGTGCGGGTGGCCAGTTCGAGCAGCGGCAGGTGCTCGTGGACCAGCGGGTCGCGGGTGATCTCGTGGTGGGTGGTCATGGCGCCGATGGCGATGCGGTCGCCGTCGGCGCGGACGCCGCGCAGCTCCGGGATCTTGCCCACGTCGACGACGAGCTGCGGGTCGGCGAGCCGCATCCGCAGCACCGGCAGCAGGCTCTGCCCGCCGCCGAGCACCTTGGCCTCGTCACCGGCCTGCTGCAGCGCCAGCACCGCCTCTTCCACTGTGGACGGTGCGACGTAGTCGAATGCCGCCGAGATCATCGGGTCCCTCCCTGAGTCATCGAACCCATGCCGCCACCGGATTCCGGCGCGGTGGCACCGGAAGCGCGCGCCCCGGTGATCGCCCGCCACACCCGCTGCGGCGAGCAGGGCATCTCCACGTCGGTCACGCCGAACGGCCGCAGCGCGTCCACCACCGCGTTGACCACCGCCGGGGTGGAGGCGATCGTGCCCGCCTCCCCGACGCCCTTCACGCCCAGCGCGTTCGACGTCGCCCGCGTCTCGGTGCGGTCGGTGGCGTACTCCGGCAGGTCCACCGCGGACGGCACCAGGTAGTCCGCGAGCGTCGCCGTGGTGAGCGTGCCGCCCTCGTCGTGGACGGCTTCTTCGAACAGCGCCTGCGCGATGCCCTGCGCGAGCCCGCCGTGCACCTGGCCCTCCACGATGAGCGGGTTCACGACCGCGCCCACGTCGTCCACGCACGCGTACTTCCGGATCCGCACCCGACCGGTCTCGGTGTCCACTTCGACCGCGCACAGGTGGGTGCCGTGCGGGAACGAGAAGTTCTCCGGGTCGAAGGTCGCGTCGGCGTCCAAGCTGGGCTCCACGCCCTCCGGGAGGTCGTGGGCTGCGAACGCGGCCAGCGCCACCTCGCCCAGCGCCGTGGCCCGGTCGGTGCCGCGCACGCCGAACCGGCCCTCGGTGAACTCGACGTCGTCCTCGGCGCACTCCATCAGGTGCGCGGCGATCTTGCGGGCCTTGTCGATCACCTTGTCGGCGGCGGCGACCACCGCCATGCCGCCGACGGCCAGCGACCGCGAACCGTAGGTGTCCAGGCCCTTCGGCGAGCTCTGCGTGTCGCCGTGCAGCACCGCGACGTCCTCGAACGGAACGCCCATCCGGTCGGCGACGATCTGGCTCCACGCCGTCTCGTGGCCTTGGCCGTGCGGTGAGACGCCGGTGACGACCTCGACCTTGCCGGTGGGCAGCACCCGGATCGCCGCGTGCTCCCAGCCGCCCGCGCCGTAGGACAGCGAACCGAGCACGCGGGACGGGGCGAGCCCGCACATCTCGGTGAACGTGGAGATCCCGATGCCCAGCCGCACCGTCGCGCCGCGCCGCGCGCGTTCCGCCTGCTCCGCGCGCAGCTCGTCGTAGCCCAGCAGCCGCATCGCCTTGTCGGTGGCCGCCGCGTAGTCGCCCGAGTCGTAGGTGAGCCCGGAGACCGTGTCGAACGGGAACTCGTCGCGCTCGATCCAGTTCTTGCGGCGCAGCTCCATCGGGTCCATGCCGAGTTCGGCGGCGAGCTCGTCCATCATCCGCTCGATGCCGAACGTGGCCTCCGGCCGTCCCGCGCCGCGGTAGGCGTCGGTGGGGGTCTTGTTGGTGAACACGTTCGTGCAGCTGAAGCGGTAGGCGGGGAACTTGTAGATCCCGTTGAACATGAACGCGCCCAGGATCGGCACGCCGGGCGTGACGAGCCGCAGGTAGGCGCCCATGTCGGCCAGCAGCTCCACCTTCAGCCCGGTGACGGTGCCGTCCCGGCGGGCCGACAGCGACAGCCGCTGCACCTGGTCGCGGCCGTGGTGGGCGGCGACCATCGTCTCGGAGCGCGTCTCCGTCCACTTCACCGGCACGCCGAGCCTGCGGGCCAGCAGGAACGCGATGATCTCCTCCGGCGTCACCTGGAGCTTGCCGCCGAACCCACCGCCCACGTCGGGCGCGATGACGCGGACCTGGTGCTCCGGGACGCCCAGCGTCATCGCCAGCATCAGCCGCAGGATGTGCGGCACCTGGGTGGCCGACCACATCGTGAACTGCTCACCGGTCGGGTCCACCACGACCGAGCGGGGTTCCATGAACGCGGGGATCAGCCGCTGCTGGCGGAACGTGCGGTCCACCCGCACTTCCGCGTCGGCCAGCGCGCGTTCCACGTCGCCACCGGTGCCCGCCTCGGCGGAGTCGAAGGTCCAGGTGGCGCTGCGGTTCGTGCCGAGTTCTTCGTGCACCAGCGGGGAATCCGCAGCAGCGGCGGCGGTGATGTCGAGGACGACGGGCAGGTCGTCGTAGTCCACGTCGATCGCGTCCAGCGCGTCGCGCGCCTCCGCTGCGCTGCGGGCGGCGACGACGGCGACGGCCTCACCGGCGAAGTGCACCGCGTCGACCGCCAGCGACGGTGCCTGCGGGGCCAGCATGTCCTCGGTGATGGGCCACGCGCACGGCAGGCTGCCCTGCTCGTCGGCGAGGTCCCGGCCGGTGAGGACGGCGCGGACTCCGGGCATCCGGCGGGCGCGTTCGGTGTCGATCGAGGCGATCCGGGCGTGCGCTGCGGGGCTGCGCAGCACGGCGAGGTGCAGCATGCCCGGCAGCACCATGTTGTCGGTCCAGCGAGTGCGACCGGTGATCAGCCGGGCGTCCTCCTTGCGCTTGCGGGGGCGGCCGAGTTCCGGCTCCGCAGTGGCGGTCATGGGCGCGTCACCTCCGCCTGCTGCTCGCCGGTGCGCTGCCGCGGGGTGTCGTCGGTGTGCTCCATCGGTGGTCCGGCTCCCGGCTGCATCCGCTGCGCCGCGTCGCGGACGGCCCGGACGATGTTCTGGTAGCCGGTGCAGCGGCAGAGGTTGCCTTCGAGTCCTTCGCGGACCTGCTGGTCGTCCGGGTCCGGTGTTTCGGCGAGCAGGTCCAGCGACTGCATGATCATGCCGGGCGTGCAGAACCCGCATTGCAGCGCGTGGTTGTCGTGGAACGCCTGCTGCATCGGGTGCAGCTCGCCGTCGCGGGCGAGCCCTTCGATCGTGGTGATGTCGTGGCCGTCGGCTTGGACCGCCAGCACGGAACAGGATTTGACGCTGTGCCCGTCCATGTGGACGGTGCAGGCTCCGCAGTTGCTGGTGTCGCAGCCGACGACGGTGCCGACCTTGCCGAGCCGTTCGCGGAGGTGCTGGACGAGCAGGGTGCGGGGTTCGACGTCGTCGGTGTAGTCGGTGCCGTCGACGTTGACGGTGATGCGCGGCATCGGGCCTCCAGAGGACGGGCCGCGGGAGCGCGGGCGTTCGGGAACACGATGACCCCGTTCGAGTGACGGGCGTCACGTCCCCGAGCCTGCTACGCCGCCCCGCCGCAGGCAACCCGGTTCCCATGGCCGGGTGATCCCCGTTCGCCGAGATCCCGACGCGCGCACCGGCCGTTGATCCGCCGACCTCGGCGAACCCGTCAGAAGAGAACGTTCTCCGGCGTCGGCTGGAGGGTGCCAACCCGGAGGCTCCGGACCGGCAGGCGCGGGTAGGGATCACCGGCACCTTCGACCGTGGTCGGCGACTTCCCGGTCATGTCCGCCGGAGTCGCATCGAAGCCGACGGCGGTGAAATCGGTGTCGCCGTACTCGACGCGCACCCCGGAGTAGGCGGTCCCGCCCGGTTCGAGCTGCTGGTCGGCCACCGGCGGGGCGGGGACTTCGACGTAGCCGGTCGGCACCTCGATCGGCGTGCCCTTCGCCGTCACGGGCGTCAAGCGCACCCAGCCGCCGAGCAGGCAGCGCTCCTCGGAGGTGTTGCGCAGTTCCAGCAGGAACGAGCCGGGATCGGCCTGGGCCCGCAAGGTGACCGCGAAGTCCTCACCCGAGCAGTTCGACGCGGAAACGTCCCGCGGAGCAGGGTCCACCGTTGCGGTCGCGGCGGCCTGACCGGTCCCCGTGGTCAGCAGCGCCCCGGCGCACAGTGCCAGGGCAGCGGTGGTGAAGCTCCGCATTCGTCCGTCCCCTCTCGGAAGTCTTTCGCGTGCATTCCTTCCGAGGGACGCGCGGAATCCGCTGCGGTTGCTCCCGCAAGGGGGCGGGAACAACCAGGCCCGGCCGCCGGTGGTCAGCGGTGGATCGGGCCTTCGGTCTCGGCGAGGCGGGCGCCCTGGCCGCCCCAGCGCAGCGCGATCAGCTCCGCCGCGATCGAGACCGCGGTCTCCTCCGGAGTTCGAGCCCCCAGGTCCAGGCCGATCGGCGAGGACAGCCGGGCCAGGTCCGACTCGGACACACCGTTCTCGCGCAGCCGCTGCATCCGGTCGTCGTGGGTCCGCCGCGACCCCATCGCGCCGACGTAGCCGATCCGCTGCCGGAGCGCGAGTTCCAGCACCGGCACGTCGAACTTCGGGTCGTGCGTCAGGACCATCACCGCCGTCCGCGCGTCCAGCCGGCCCGCCTCGGCCTCCGCGGCGAGGTACCGGTGCGGCCAGTCCACGACCACGTCGTCCACGCCGGGGAACCGGCTGCGGGTGGCGAACACGGGCCGCGCGTCGCACACGGTCACCCGGTAGCCGAGGAACGAGCCGATGCGCGCCATCGCGGCGGCGAAGTCGATCGCGCCGAACACCAGCATCCGCGGCGGCGGTTCGAAGGAGTTCACGAACACCCGCATGCCCTCGCCGCGCCGCTGCCCCTCCGGCCCGTACTCCAGGACTCCGCTGCGCCCGCTGGCGAGCATGCCCCGCGCGTCGTCGGCCACCGCGTCGTCGACGCGTCGCTCCCCGAGGCCGCCGCGGGTGCGGTCGTTCCACACCAGCAGGTGCGCCCCGATCCGGGCGGCGTCGGGGTGGTCGACGACGGTCGCGACCGCCACCGGCTCCTCCGCGCGCACCGATTCGGTCACCGCGTCGAAATCGGGGAACGAGGCGCGATCCACCCGCTCCACGAACACGTCGAGGATGCCGCCGCAGGTCAGCCCCACGGCGAACGCGTCGTCGTCGCTGACGCCGTAGCGCTGCAACGCGGCCGGTTCCCCGTCGAGCGCCGCGGTGGCGCGTTCGTACACGGCGCCTTCCACGCAGCCGCCGGAGACGCTGCCGACGGCCTCCCCGGCCTGGGTCACCAGCATCGATGCGCCCGGCGGGCGCGGTGCGGACCGGAAGGTCGCCACCACGGTGCCGAGGCCGACCGCCTCACCGGACTCCCACCGCTTGGCCACCTCATCGAGCACGTCACGCACGAGCCACCTCCGCTGTTCCCGGCCTTTCCCGGGTTTCCGGCCTTTCCCCAGCCATGGACTTCTCAGCGCCGGTGACCCCCGTCGCATTCCCGAGGCGCAGCACCCACGACCACACCCGTTGCAACGAATCGAGGCTGTGCCCGGCGACGAGCCCGTCCAGGTGCGGCAGCGCCGCCACGATCCCGGACTGCACCGGCGCGTACCCCTCGTGCCCGGCGTGCGGGTTCGCCCACACCACGGCGCGGGCCAGCCGCCGCAACCTGCGCAGCTGCTCGTCGAGCAGGCTCACGTCGCCGCGCTCCCAGCCGTCGGAGAACACCACGATCACCGCTCCCCTGGCGACCCCGCGCTGCCCCCACCGGTCCAGGAAGGCCCGCAGCGTTTCGCCGAGCCGGGTGCCGCCGGAGAAGTCCGGCACCGCCTTCGACGCCGCGCGCAGCGCGTGCTCCGGGTCCCGCTGGCGCAGCTGCCGGGTCACGCGGGTCATCCGGGTGCCCAGCGTGAACACCTCGGTGCTCGCCGGGGCGCGGCGGGTCACCACGTGCGCGAAGCGCAGCAGCGCGTCCGCGTACGGGCTCATCGAGCCGGACACGTCGATCAGCAGCACCACCCGGCGCGGCCTGCGGGCCCGGCGGTGCCGGACGAGGCGCAGCGGTTCGCCACCGGTGCGCAGCATCGTCCGCAGCGTCGCGCGGGAATCCAGCGGTCCGCGTCGCGAACGGCTCCACCGCACGGCGGGACGGCTCGGCGGGTCCGGGCGCAACCGCGCGAACAGGCGCCGCAGGTGTTCCCGTTCGGCCGCGCCGAGATCGGCCAGGTCGCGGTGGCGCAGCACCTCGTCGGCGCTGGCCGCCGCCTTGATCGGGTCGTCGTCGGCGGCGTCCTCGTCGGCCTCCCCGGAGGCGAGCGCCGCGATCCGCGTCCGGCGCGGCGCGCTCGGCACCTCGGCGGCGGGCGGCGGTGCCGCGTCGAACCACGAGGTGAACGCCGCGTCGTAGCGGGCGAGGTCCTCCGGGTCGGAGCACAACGTCAACCGGCCCGCCCAGTACACCGCGGACCGCTCGGCGAGGCCGGTGTGCTCGGTCGCGGCGAGGAACGCCTGCACCCGGTCGGGCCCGCACGCCATGCCGGAGTACCGCAGCGACCGGGCGAACCCGACCAGACCGGTGAGCGTGTCCATTCCCCCATTGTGCCGCGAAAAACGCGTCCGGAGGACGCCTGATCGGCAGGACGGGCGGAGTCGCGCTCGCCCGGCACCGGCGGAGCGCTCGAACGCCGACGCCCTCGGCCGTCCCGCTCGCCGCGACGAGCGCGCAGGTCAGGACCCCGTTCGGCGAGTCATGGCCCACCGGCGCGGAAAAACCTCAGTCCCGATCGTCCGGTTCGCCGAGGATTCCCGAGGCGCGGACCCGGTCGGTGTCCTCGCGGTACTTCAGGACGGCCCCCAGCGTGGCGGCGGCCGAGTCCGCGTCGAAGGTGTCGTCGTCCAGGGCCTGCAACGCCTGCGCCCAGTCCAGCGCCTCGGCGACGCCCGGTGGTTTCACCAGGTCCAGTTCCCGCATCCGCTGCACCGCTTCCGCCACCTGCCCGGCCAGCCGCGGGCGCAGGTCCGGCAACCTGCGGCGCAGGATGCCCACCTCGCGCTCCAGGTCCGGGTGCTCCAGCCAGTGGTAGAGGCAGCGGCGCTTGAGCGCGTCGTGGACTTCGCGGGTGCGGTTCGACGTCAGCACCACCACCGGCGGGACGGTGGCGCGGACCTCGCCGAACTCGGGGATGCTCACCGCGTATTCGGACAGCACCTCCAGCAGGAACGCCTCGAACTCGTCGTCGGCGCGGTCGATCTCGTCGACCAGCAGCACGCACGGCGCTTCCCGCAGCGCGCGCAGCAGCGGGCGAGCCAGCAGGAATCGTTCGGTGTAGAGCGAGGATTCGGCGGCATCCGCGTCCAGCGCGCCCTCGGTGGCGGCCTCCAGGGTCCGCAGGTGCAGCAGCTGCCGCGGGAAGTCCCAGTCGTAGAGGGCCTGCGACGCGTCGATGCCCTCGTGGCACTGCAACCGGATCAGGTCCACGCCCAGCGCCTTGGCCAGCGCCTGCGCGAGCGCGGTCTTGCCGGTCCCCGGCTCCCCTTCGCACAGCAGCGGGCGCCGCATGCTCAGGGCGAGGAACGCGGCGGTCGCGATCCCCGCGTTCGGCAGGTACCCCGCATCGTCCAACGCCGCGGCCACCGCGCTCGGGGACCACATCCCCACCTCACCGTCATCACCCACACCACGAGCGTAAGCGAGCCCCCGCTCACTTCCACCATCCCGCCGAACGTTGTTCAACCTCCGCCAATTTCGCGAGAAGTCGAAGGACGACCCATCCCGGCGTGCTCCCCTCCGACCGACGATCCCCCCTGGCCACGACACCGCGCTCGGGTCGAGATCGAGGCCGTTCGCGTGCGAACCTATTTCGATTTCTCGCGAAATCGCGCGAAATCCGACACGCCGGGGGCGTCAGGCGGCGGAGGGACGGGTGATGTCGGTGAGGTCCACGTTGCGCTGCTCCCAGCGGTCGTAGAGGGCGTCCCTGCCGTAGCGGGCCACCAGCTGCGACTCGGCGCGGGTGATCGGCAGCAGCGTGATCAGCTGCAGCACCGGCGTGCCGTCCTCGTCGAGCAGCACGTCGAACTCGTCGGCGAGGTAGGGGTGCGGCGCGGCGAGCGCGCCCGCGACCTCCGTGCCGGGCAGCAGCGCCCGATCGTTCATGATCAGCGCGCCGTAGCCGACCCGGCTGTTCGACTCGGTGAGCAGCTCGGCGATCACCGAGGTCAGGTGCCGCCCGTACCGCTCCTGGTCGGCGTGCACCGTGCACAGCACCTCTTGCGGCAGCGGCGCGCCCGCGGTGTGCTCGCGCAGGCCGCTGGTCAGCAGCGACACGTACGGGCCGGAGTGGTGGTCGCAGTACACGAGGTGGTAGTCGCGTTCGCGCCCCTCGGTGTCCCGGCTGTCGGCTCCGCGCACGGTGCCGACGTACTTCTCGACGTGCGCGGGAAACCCGCTGAACCGGCTCATGCCGCCACCCCTTCCGTCGAGCCGATCATGTCACGCGCCCGCGCGGAGCCCGGGGCGCCCTGAGCCCGCGCGGTGGGCGAGGTCGGGGTTCGACCGGGGGCGTCCCGGAGGTTCGCGGGCCGCTCGCCCGGCAAGCTGGCGACCATGACCGAGACGACGAACCACCGCTTCGACGAGACCACCGCCCAGGTCGATGCCCCGTCCGCGAGCACCGCGACGGCGGCTCCCGGCGCGGAGCACGTGCCGGGAGCCGAGTCCACCGGCCGCGATCAGACCACCGGCACCACGAACGGCGCCGCCGCGGAACCCGCGTATCGGCGGTTCCGGCGGCGGCGCGACGGGCTGATCGCCGGGGTGTGCGGCGGCGTGGGCGACCTGCTGGGCGTGGACGCCACCCTGGTCCGGGTGGGCCTGGTCGCCGCCACCATCCTCGGCTTCGGTTCGGGAATCCTGCTCTACCTGGTCTGCTGGGTCCTCGTCCCGCAGGACTGAAGGAGATCAGGGCAGCTGCGGCGCCTCCCGGACGAAGACGTCGAGCACCCCGTCGGCGAGCCGGACGGCGCCCTGCGGCCGGGTCTCCCCCGGCACCGTCTGCACCTGTTCGGCCCGGCGGCCCAGCTCCGCGGCGGCGGCGAACCGCTCGTCGGCGACCGCCTGGTTGCCGTCCTGGCGCGCCTGCAGTCCGTCCACCGTGGTCACGAGCGCGTCGCCCCACAGGTCGGTGGCCTGCAGCCACGGCTCGGAGTCGGCGGCGAAGTCCTTCGGCGCCGAGGACCGGATCCGTTCGGGCGCCTGCGCGATCTGCTGGGCGTAGTCGCGCAGCCCGGCGAGGGCCTTCGCCCGATCGCCCCCGTCCCACTCGCCGCGGAACTCCTCCAGCCGACGTTCCAGCTCCGGCGCGGGCGGCTGCCACGGGGAACCGTTGGCCAGCGGCGACATGCTGTTGAGGTCGAAGAACACCAGCAGCGCCCGGGTGGTCTCCGGGTCGGCCGCCGACGCGGGCCGCAGCGCCGCCGACGGGTCCGTCGCCAGGTAGCGGGCCGCGGCGCGGTGCGCGCGCTGCGCGTCGAAATCGTCGTCGTTCCAGGCGAAGTCGGCGGCGCCGACCTCGACGACCTTGCTGGCCGCGGCCTGGTTCATCGGGTTCACCACGTCGCCGACGAGCTGTTCGCTCAACCCCGGTTCGCGTTCCCCGTACGGCCCGAGCAGCAACCGGCCGACGGACTTGTTGAAGTCGTTGACCGGGTAGTTGTCCCAGAGGAACACCTTCCGGCCCCACACCTGCGCGGCCTTCTCCGCGTCCGAGACGGTGATCTGCTCGGGGATCACGCCGTCCCCGGTCCACATCACCACGACCCGCGGGTCGAGCCCGTCGCGCAGCGCCGTCTTGTACGCCGAGTCGTCGTAGTCGGAGTACTCGGTCGGCACCGTCTGCAGCGGCTGCGCGCCGGGATGGGTGTCGATGAATTCGCGCTGCACCCGGCTGAGCAGTTCGGCTTGCGCGCGGCCCGCGGCGGCTTCGCCCGGTGCGCCGTAGCGCTCCTGGTCTTCGGCGCAGTTCCAGCGGGTGTAGGAGATGTCGTCGAACGGCACGGAGAAGTCCCGCACCCCCGAGTCGTACACGGCCTGCAACTTCGCTTGCAGCGCTTGGAAATCGGCGGGGTCGTTGTAGCAGATCGACGTTCCCGGCGAGAGCGCGAAGGTGAACTTCACGTGGTGCGCCCCGGCCTGGCCGATGAGCTGCTTGACCTCGTCGAGCTTGTCCGCCGGGTACGGCTCGCGCCAGCGCTCCCGGTGGTACGGGTCGTCCTTCGGCGCGTAGATGTAGGTGTTGAGCTTGACGTCGCCGTAGAACGCGAGCTGGTCCATCCGTTCGGCGTGCGTCCACGGGCTGCCGTAGAAGCCTTCGATCGAGCCGCGCAGCGGCATGTTCGGCTGGTCCACGACGCCGACCCCGGCGATCCGGCCGGGCGAGGCGAGCTGGCGCAGCGTCTGCACGCCGTAGTAGGCGCCGGTCGCGTCGTCCGCCCCGAGCACCACGCTGTCCTGCCCGCCGCGGGCCGCGAACACGTAGCCCTCTTCGGGCAGCGAACCGGGGGCTCCCCAGCCGTTGGCCTGCAGGCCCTTCACGATCCCCGGGGCCATCCGGTCACCGATCCGGACCAGCAGCGTCGCGTCTTCGGCGGCCGCGCCGGGTTCGCGCACGACGACGTCGGAGGCACCGGCTTCGCGCAGCACGCGCTGCGCCAGGTCCCGGGTCTGCGGGTCGACGAACGGGTCGACGACGAGTTCGACCTTGCCGCGCACCGCCACGTCGTCGCCGAGCCGTTCCGCCTTCTGCGGCTGCGGCACCACTTCCGGCACTCCTTCGGCCGGGTAGGACGCCGGCCCCGATTCGCCGCCGGTCGGGGGCTGCTGCGGAGGCGGTGCCGCCGCATCGGTGCAGCCCGCGGCGATCAGAGCGGCGCTGAGCAGCATCGCCGCCGCACCACCGACCCGGCGCCACGCACCTGAACTGGCCATCCGCCCGAACCTCCTCAACCCGTAGTACCCGGAACACGCGGCACTCAGGAGATCACACCGCCCCCGCGATCGCCGTGACCTGACCGGCTTGCGCCACCGATTCCCACCACCGCCACCCCCGGAATCCCCCGTTCGACGCCACACCCCCACACCCAGCACCGTCCCTCACCAAATCCCTGCCACGAGCGAGCGAAACCACCCCTCCCCCGACAAAGCCGCGCAATGCGCGACAAAGCCCACCTGCCTCGCGGCGAAGCCGTGCCTGGGCGGCGAAGCCAGCCTGCCTTGCGGCCGTAGGCCGTGCCTGTATTCGCGCAGCGAATAGCCCACGCAAGCAAGCCGACCACCCGCGGGTTCTCAGCGTCCTTCTCGCGAGGACAGCTTTTTCCCTCGTGGCGGAGCCACGAGGGAAAAAGATCCCGCAGCGAGAAGGACGCTGAGGTTCCGCTACCCGGACACCCCAGCAACACCAGCCGTGGAAGCAATCCCTAAAGCCGACCTTCCACGCACCACCGAAACCACACGCCCAAACCCGGGAAGGCTCTAAAACCCGACGCCACACGCCAAGCCGAGCGAGACTCCACAACCCAGCCACACACCCAAACCGGGCAGGCTCTAAAACCCGACCCCCCACGCCAAGCCGAGCGAGACTCCACAACCCAACCCCCACGCCAAGCCAGGGAGACTCCAAAGCCCCCTAGACGCGAAGAAGGGCCGCCCCCGCAGGAACGGCCCTTCTTCGTGCGATAGCTGGGATTCAAGAATCCCGGGTATCGGCTTGGGTCACATCATGCCGCCCATGCCACCCATCGGGTCGCCACCGCCGGCGCCCGCGCCAGCGGACTCCTTCTCCGGCTTGTCCGCGACCACGGCTTCGGTGGTCAGGAACAGCGCGGCGATCGACGCGGCGTTCTGCAGCGCCGAGCGGGTGACCTTGGTCGGGTCCGGCACGCCGGCGGCCAGCAGGTCCTCGTACTCGCCGGTCGCGGCGTTGAGGCCGTGTCCGACGGGCAGGTTCTTGACCTTCTCGGCCACGACTCCGCCTTCGAGACCGGCGTTGATCGCGATCTGCTTCAGCGGGGCCTCGACGGCCAGCTTGACGCTGTTGGCACCGGTCGCTTCGTCGCCCTCGAGCTTGAGGCCGTCGAACGCGGACACGGCGGCCTGCAGCAGGGCCACGCCGCCACCGGCGACGACACCCTCCTCGACGGCGGCCTTGGCGTTGCGGACCGCGTCTTCGATGCGGTGCTTGCGCTCCTTGAGCTCGACCTCGGTCGCCGCGCCGGCCTTGATGACGGCCACGCCGCCGGCCAGCTTGGCCAGCCGCTCCTGCAGCTTCTCGCGGTCGTAGTCGGAGTCCGAGCGGTCGATCTCGGCGCGGATCTCGTTGACCCGGCCGGCGATCTGCTCGTCGTCGCCCGCACCTTCGACGATGGTGGTCTCGTCCTTGGTGACGACGACCTTGCGGGCCTGGCCCAGCAGCGGCAGGTCAGCGGTCTCCAGCTTGAGGCCGACCTCTTCGCTGATGACCTGACCACCGGTCAGGATCGCCATGTCCTGCAGCATCGCCTTGCGGCGGTCGCCGAAGCCGGGGGCCTTGACCGCGACGGACTTGAAGGTGCCGCGGATCTTGTTGACCACCAGGGTGGACAGCGCTTCGCCCTCGACGTCCTCGGAGATGATCAGCAGCGGCTTGTTGGCCTGCATGACCTTCTCGAGCAGCGGGAGCAGGTCCTTGATGTTGGAGACCTTGGAGCTCAGCAGCAGGATGTAGGGGTCGTCCAGCGACGCCTCCATCCGCTCGGTGTCGGTGACGAAGTAAGGCGAGATGTAGCCCTTGTCGAAGCGCATGCCTTCGGTGAGCTCAAGCTCGAGCCCGAAGGTGTTGCTCTCCTCGACGGTGATGACGCCTTCCTTGCCGACCTTGTCCATCGCCTCGGCGATGAGCTCGCCGATCTGACGGTCACCGGCCGAGATCGCCGCGGTGGAGGCGATCTGGTCCTTGGTCTCGATTTCCTTGGCGCTCTTGAGCAGCTGCTCGGCGATCGCCTCGGTGGCCTTCTCGATGCCCCGCTTGAGGGCGATCGGGCTGGCACCGGCGGCGACGTTGCGCAGACCCTCGCGCACCAGCGCCTGGGCCAGCACGGTGGCGGTCGTCGTGCCGTCACCGGCGACGTCGTCGGTCTTCTTCGCCACTTCCTTGACGAGCTCGGCCCCGATCTTCTCCCAGGGGTCCTCGAGCTCGATCTCCTTGGCGATGGAGACGCCGTCGTTGGTGATGGTCGGCGCGCCCCACTTTTTCTCGAGCACGACGTTGCGGCCCCTCGGCCCGAGCGTCACCTTGACGGCGTCGGCGAGGGTGTTCATGCCGCGCTCAAGACCACGGCGGGCTTCCTCGTCGAACGCGATCATCTTGGCCATTGCGGTGTGGTCCTCCACCTATCTGGACGCCACGAAAGGCAGGTACACCCCGTGGCAGGACTCTGTGCTCGGCCAGGCTCGGTGCCCGCGACGGACGACCGGTCACGCGAAGCCGTCGTGTGGCGACGCGCGGACGGCCTCACCGTCCCGACCTGGCACTCAACTGCGCTGAGTGCCAGATCCAGGTTTAGCACTCCCGCACGGCGAGTGCAAGCCGCTCAGGTCGGGCACCGCCCCGGCCAGCCGCTTTTCCCCCGTTCGAGCCGCGGGCGGGCCATCCATCGGGTGGCCAACGCCATGCTCACTCGGTGACGGTCGGGACCTCGGTGGGCAGCCTGCCCGGATCGTAGGACGAGGAGTTCTCCGCGGAGCGCGGGGCGCCGCCGGAGCCACCGGAACCGCCGCCCGCCGAGGACGCCATCGCGATGAACACGATCACGAGCACGATCGCGGCGATGGCGATCAGCAGCGGCACCAGCCACTTCACCGAGCCGCCGCCCTTGTTCGTGGCGAACGAGGAGGACTGCGCGGGCATCGGCGGGCGCAGCCGCACCGGGTCGCCGCCCGGACCGGACGGCGGGCGCGGCGGCTGGTACTGCGGCCCGTACGGACTCGGCGGACGCGGACCCTGCGGCAGCGGCGGCGCCTGCTGCGGACCGGTGCCCGGGTTCGGCGCCGGGGCGGGCTGCTGCTGCGGAAGCGGGCCGGACTGCTGGGCGAACTGCGGGCCGGACGGCGGGCCGACGGTCGGCATCGTCTTCTTCGTCGGCGCGTCCGGGGGCGCGTTCAGCGCGGCCTTCGCCGCCGCCATCAGCTCCTTGCAGGTGTCGTAGCGCTGGTCGGGCTTCTTCGACATGCCCTTGCGCAGCACCTCGTCCAGCCCGACCGGCAGCGACATCAGCGACAGCGCCGACGGCGGCGCGGTGCTCAGGTGCCCCTGGATGACCTCCTGCACCTGCCCCTGGAAGGGCGGGCGGCCGGTGAGGCAGGCGAACAGCATGCAGCACAGCGCGTACAGGTCGGTGCGACCGTCGACGGGCTCGCCGCGCAGGTGTTCCGGTGCCGCGTAGGTCGGGGAACCGAGGAAGTCGCCGGAGCTGGTGCGGTGGCCGGTGGCGCCGCGCCGGGTGAGCCCGAAGTCCGCGAGGTACACGTGCTCGCTGGAGGATTCCCGCGAGGTCACCAGCACGTTCGCCGGCTTCAGGTCGAGGTGCACGAGACCGCGCTCGTGCAGCATGTCGAGCGCCTCGGCGACCTGGCTGAGCAGCTCCAGCGCGCGCGGCGGCGAGATCGGGCCGTCCTTGATCAGGCTGGCCAGGTCCGATCCGTCGACCAGCCGCATCGCGATGTAGAGCATGCCGTCGACCTCGCCGAAGTCGTACAGCGGCACGATGTTCGCGTGGTCGATGGCCGAGGTGTTGCGGGCTTCGTCGACGAACCGCTCGCGGAACTCGGCGTCACCGGTGATGTGCTCACCCATGATCTTGAGCGCGACCTTGCGGCCCAGCCGGGTATCGGTGGCGCGGTACATCACGCTCATACCGCCGCGGCCGAGGACTCCGTCGATCTTGTAGTGGCCGAGGCGGCGCCCGGTGAGGTCTTCCGACACGCGAAGCAGCCTAACGTCCCGCGATCACCTCCGTCTTCGGGTTCCGCGAGTCCGATCTCGCATCGATGCGGACTCGGCCCGGAACGCCCAGTGGCCCGCCCCTCGAAACGGGGGCGGGCCACTGGGCGACGAGCTTCAGACCTTGCGGACGCCGTCAGCCTGGCTTCGGCCGTCACGCCCCGCCTTCACTTCGAATTCGACCCGGTCACCTTCGGCGAGGGTGCGGAAACCGGACATGTTGATCGCGGAGTAGTGCACGAACACATCTGAACCACCATCGGTGGCGATGAAGCCGTACCCCTTCTCCGAGTTGAACCATTTGACCGTGCCGACCGCCACGGCGTCCTCCTCATTGAAATGTGACGCACGGCGCCCCGATAAAGCGCCGATGGAGCACGGATGACGCTACCGGAGCCGGACCGATTCGTCCGCTGTCGACCATTGCGACTTTTCCGCTAAATACTGCTCCAAAAGAGTGGATTTACCCGCGACTGCGAGTAGTGGACCGCATTCCACTACACCGAATCGAGGAGTGGAAAATCCTGGAATATTCCACGGTATTCGACTTCGGAAAACCGCCGCGCGCTTTCACCGCGGCATGCCGAACGGGCGAATGCGGCGGTCAGGAACGCGGCGAGCCCGACCCCTGCGACTGCAACCAGGTCGCCATCGACCGCGGATCCCGCGTCTGCACCAGCACCTGCCCCGGGCCGGCGAAATCGAACACGAGGCCCTCGCCGGTCTTCAACGACTGCGCCACCCCGTGGCCCAGCTGCCGCAGCCGCGTCTGCACGTTCTCGCCGTAGGCCACCACGTGCCCGGTGTCGACGGTGAGGAACTCCCCCGGCTGCAACGTCATCACGTCCAGCGCGCCGTAGCAGGCCAGCACCAGCGGCCCCTGACCGCTCGCGTGGCGCAGGAATCCGCGCTCCCCGCCGAAGAGGTTCTTGAACCCGGCCCACTGGTCGTCGAGCTGCACCCCGGCCGCCGAAGCCAGCCACGCCGCGCTCGCCACGCACCAGCCGTGGCCGTCGAGCTCCAGCACGTGCAGATCACCCGGCAGCGCGGGGGCGACGTCGACCCAGCCGCCCTGCTGTCCCGCGGTGCACGTGGCCCCGCCGGAAGAACCGCTCCTGGTCAGCGACTTGAGCAGGCCGCCGCCGCGGGCTTCCACCGCGACCCCGTAGCTGGTGGCCAGCATCGAACCGGTGGCGATCCGGGCGGGCTCCCCCGGCGCGAGCAGCAACCGGGCCACTCCGAACGTCGGCGTGTGCCGGTTCCGTACCTGCACAGCAGCTCCCCTCCACCGCCCCGCTCACACGATCGCTGGCAGTCTGCCACGCGCGCCGAGGCGACTTTCCGCACGCCGGTGGCGACAGCCCGGTACCCGATGACCGATGATCGTGCGGTGCCCCACGCAACTGGACCTTCCGGCCTGACCCCGGTGCGCGAGCACCAGGCCCGGGTCGCGACGCTGCTGCCCCCGGCGCCCGTGGAATCCCGGCCGCTGACCGACTGCCTCGGGCTGGCGCTGGCCGAGGACCTGGTCGCGGCGATCCCGCTGCCGCCGTTCGACAACTCGGCGATGGACGGGTACGCGGTGCGGTCCGTCGACGTCACCGAGGCGAGCCCGCAGCACCCCGTGCAGCTGCCGGTGAGCGAGGACCTGCCCGCGGGCCGGCTGGACAGCCCACCGCTGCTGCCCGGCACCGCGCACCGGATCATGACCGGCGCCCAGGTGCCGTCCGGGGCGGACGCGGTCGTGCCGGTGGAACGCACCGACGGCGGCACCGCCGAAGTGCAGGTGCAGGCCTCCGCGCAACCCGGCGCGCACGTGCGCCGCGCCGGGGAGGACGTGCAGGTCGGCACGGCGGTGCTGGCGGCGCGCGCCTCGCTGGGCCCGACCCAGCTGGGCATCGCCGCCGCCGTCGGAGCCGCACGGCTGCCGGTGCGCAGGCCGATCCGGGTGCTGGTGCTCTCCACCGGATCGGAGCTCGTCGAGCCCGGTTCGCCGCTGCGGACCGGCCAGATCTACGAGTCGAACGGCCTGATGCTGGCCGCCGCGGTGCGCGACGCGGGCGGGAAGCCGGAGCTGCTGCGCTTCGTGCCCGATGACGTGGACTCGTTCCACGCCGCGCTCGCTCCGCACCTGGAGACCACGGACCTGATCATCACCTCCGGCGGGGTCAGCGCCGGGGCCTACGAAGTGGTCAAGGACGCGCTGTCGGGCAACGGCGTCGAGTTCACCAAGGTCGCGATGCAGCCCGGCATGCCGCAGGGCGCCGGGCACTACCGCGGCGGACCCGCCGTGGTGACGCTGCCGGGCAACCCGGTCAGCGCCATGGTGTCGTTCGAGATCTTCGTGCGGCCCGCGCTGCGGCGGGCCGCGGGGCACCGCGACGCCGAACGCCCCTCCCGGCAGGCGACGCTGACCCGTCCGCTGGAGATCCCGGCCGGCAAGCGGCAGTACCGCAGGGCGCTGTTCGACGCGGCCGACGGGACGGTGACCCCGCACGGCGGCCCCGGTTCGCACCTGCTGTCCGCGATGGCCACGGCGAACTGCCTGCTCGAGATACCGGAGGAGATCACGGAACTGCCAGCCGGTTCCACTGTGGACGTACTTCTGATGGATTGACGTCCGGCTGTTTTCCGCTAAGACTGCCAGCGCACTTCCGGTGTTCCCGCTCACGGAGCCGGATCGCGGGCAAAATCGTCCCCTCACTCAGGAGTTTCAACACCGTGCGTGGCCCCTGGCGCGCCGCCCTGGCGCTGGCGTTGCACATCGGCTTCTTCGCCGTCCCGGCCTGTTTGGTTCTGGGACTGCTGGCGATAGCGGCGTACACCGTCCGCCTCGACTTCGGCGGCGGCATGCGCGCCGGGCTCGCCGCGGTCCTGGTGGCCGCATTGATCGGCGTCGGCTGGCGGACGGTGCTGCGCAGACGGGAACGTCCGCGCGGCGTGGAGCTGACCCGCTCCGCGCAGCCGAAGGTGTGGAAGATGATCGACTCGATCGCGTCGGGGTCGGGCGCCGCCTCGCCCGACGACGTGCGGGTGACCTCGCAGCCCACCGCCCGGCTGCGGGAGGACACCGCGCTGCTCGGCCTCAAGGTCCGGTCCCGGCACCTGGAGGTCGGCTTACCCCTGATCGCCGGGTTGTCCACCAGCGAACTGCGCGCCGTCACCGCCCGCGAGCTGGGCCGCACCGTCGGCGCGAGCAAGCTGGTCGTGCTGGCCGACCGGGTCGACACCAGCGTGCGGCGCACCGCGAACGGGCTCACCAGCGGCCCGGTGAAGTGGCTGTTCACCGGTTACGCCCGCGCCTACTCGGCGATGGCCTCCGGTGTCGGCGACGAGCTGTGGTTCGGCGCGGACACCATCGCGGTGAAGGCCGCCGGCAAGCGCGCGGCGGTCACCTCGCTGCGCAAGATGAAGGCGGTCGAGCTCGGCTGGCGCGACTACGCCGAGCAGTACCTGAGCATGGCCACCAAGGTCGAGCACACCCCCGACCTGCTGCTGGGGTTCCGGGCGTTCATGGACCACCCGGAGCGCAAGCCGCAGCTCGCGGAGCGGGTCAAGCAGGCCCTCGCCGAGGAGCGCGACGTGCGCCCGTCCACGCGGGACCGCGTGGAGGCGATGAAGCGGCTGCGCGGCGGCGACCGCGAACCCGAGGAGCATCCGGCGTTCGCGCTGCTGCGGGAACCGCGCAAGAGCGTGCCGGAGCTGGAGAACAAGCTGCTGATCGACGGGCTCGGCCCGCGGCTGCCGTGGCCGGACCTGGCCCGCAAGGCGGGGGCCGCGGAGGTCGCCCGGCAGGCCGGGCTGCTGAGCTCCGCGGTGGCGCAGAGCGGCCTGGAGTGCCCGCCCGCGATCGGCGGCGTGCTCGCCGCCATCCACCGCGGCGAGGGCCCGGATCTGATCAACCCGGTGCTGAACCCGGGGTTGAACCCGGATCGGGTGGACGAGGCCGTGGTGGACACGCTCACGGAGCTGCTCGGCGGTGCCGTGGTGGACGCGCTGGTGTGCGCGGGCCGGGCGCAGCACGAGCTGGACTGGGCGGGCGACTCGGTGGTGCGGCTCAGCGGTGGCAGGCCGCTGGACCCGGATCGGCTGGTGCGGCCCGCGGTGGCGGATCCGCGGCTCGTCCCCGGCCTGCACCGGGCGCTGGTGGACCTGGGCGTGCCGTTGCAGCACGCCAGGGAGCCCGCCGCGGAGCCGGAGCCGTCGGTGTCGGGGATCGTCAGCCCGGTGCAGTACGCGGGTGAGCGATACGACCTGCTGGTGACCGACCGGGGCCTGGTGTTCCTGCCGAGCTCGGCGAGCACGGCGCGGCGGCTGCTGGCCGGGGCGTCGGCGCGGGTGCGGCAATCGGAGCTCGACGAGCTCGACGAGCTGCTGGTGGCCCCGGTGGAGCGGCTGCGGAGCAAGCAGGACGCGCAGTGGGTGGACAGCCGGGACGTGGCGGCGACGACGTTGACCCAGGAGCGGTCCGGCTGGTCGTTGAAGCTGGAGCTGTACCTGGACGACGCCTCGTCCTCGACGGTCCGCTCGGACGCGGTCGAGCAGGGCGAGGACGACGTGGCCGTGCTGGTCGTGGGCAGCACCGCGGACACCGATGAGCGCGGCGACCCCTACGGCGGTCTGGGCGAGCTGATGGGCGCTCGGATGCGGATCGACGACCACCGGGAGCCCTCGGACGAGTGAGGGATGCGGCGGCGAAAATGTCACTCTCGGTTACAAATCTCGACCCCCAATGTCCTCCAATAGCGGCTACGTAGTTCGTGTGAGCTCAATTACACTGGAAACTGCGTAACAACCTGTCGATCGACTCCGTCTCACTAGACGTCAGCCCCCTCTCACCAGGGAGGGAGCGGACACCGGGCTCCGTGTGCCGTCGGGGGGTGCACGGGCCCACATCGGGGACCGTTTGGCGCCAACGGGGAGGCGCCTTGCGGTTGGTGCCGGGGTGGCACCGGCGCTTCGGGGGCGCCGGGCCACCCCGGCACTTTTACGTCCACCCCCGCTCACCTGCGGCTGAGCCCGCCCGCCCCGCGGCCACCGGGCTCGCGACCCACCGCGACGCGCCTCCGTGCGAGCGCCCGCCGAGCGGTCCGCCACCCGCCGGAAGCCCGCCGCGGGCGGCCTCCCGGAGCGCCCGCGCACCGCCTCACCCGTTCAGAGCAGGCATAGCGCCCCGGAACGCTCCCCACCGCGCATCGCGAAGTCCACGACGTGACAGGCTCCGCACCTGCCCGCGACGCCGCGGGCGGCCAAGGACATCGTCAGCACCGCGAGGCGACCACCGATGATCGACTCCGCCCCCTGGCGCAGCCGCCGAGGGCACGTCGGCGATGCTGTACCGACACGGCCGCAGCGCAGCAGACGCGCCGCGGTCACGACCTCCGACGCAGGGGTGTAGCAGCTCGATGAGCACCCAGACAGAACCCGGCACGTCCCCCGCCAGCGGCAACCCGCTCGCGCACCTCGCCAAGCTGGCCCGCGACACCGTGCCCCCCATGCACCCGGCGGGCAAGCCGTTCGTGCTCGGCGCCGCCGTCGCCACCCTGCTGCTGCGCCGCGCGTGGCGGCCCGCGGGCGTGCTCGGCGGCATCGCCACCGCCTGGTGCGCGTGGTTCTTCCGCGAACCGCAGCGCGTCACCCCGGCCCGCGACGGCATCGCCGTCGCCCCCGCCGACGGCACCGTCGCGCACGTGGAATCCGCCACCCCACCGCCCGAACTCGGGCTCGGCGACCGGCCCATGACCAGGGTCAGCGCGTTCCTCACCGTCTTCGACGTGCACGTGCAGCGGCTCCCAGCGACCGGCGAGATCGTGCACGCCGCCTACCGGCCCGGCAAGTTCCTCTCCGCCGACCTCGACAAGGCCAGCGAGGACAACGAACGCAACTCGCTGCTGCTGCGCACCGACGACGGCCACGAGCTCGCCGTGGTGCAGATCGCCGGCCTGGTCGCCCGCCGCATCGTGTGCTGCGTCGGCGACGGAGACCGCGCCGAAGCCGGACGCACCTACGGGCTGATCCGCTTCGGCTCCCGCGTGGACCTCTACGTCCCGGCCGGCAGCCGGATCCTCGTCGAACCCGGCCAGCGCACCGTCGGCGGCGAAACCGTGCTCGCCGAACTCCCCACCGGTGGCGAGCGGGCATGAACGGCGCGCGCCTCGCCCCGCCCGGCATCCGCCTGCTGCCCAACGCCATCACCGTGCTGGCGATGTGCTCCGGGCTCTCCGCGGTGCAGTTCGCGCTGAACCACCAGCTCACCGGGGCCATCGCCGCCGTCGCCGTCGCCGCCGTGCTGGACGGGCTCGACGGCCGCATCGCCCGGCTGCTCGACGCCTCCACCCGGATGGGCGCCGAGCTCGACTCGCTGTCCGACGCGATGTCGTTCGGCGTGGCCCCGGCGCTGACGCTCTACGCGTGGCAGCTGCAGGACAACCGGGCGGGCTGGATCGCGGCGCTGATCTTCGCGGTGTGCATGATCCTGCGGCTGGCGCGGTTCAACACCCTGCTCGACGACACCGAGCAGCCCGCGTTCAGCAAGGAGTTCTTCGTCGGCGTGCCCGCGCCCGCCGCGGGACTCCTGGCCCTGCTGCCGCTCGTGCTCACCGCGCACTTCGGCTACGCCGGCTGGTGGGCGCAGCAACCCGTCGTGATGGTGTGGATGGTGGCCGTGGCCGCCCTCGCCGTCAGCCGGGTGCCCACGCTGTCGCTGAAGACCGTCAAGGTCCCCCCGCGACTGATGGCGCCGCTGCTGGTGCTGGTGGCCGTGCTGGCCGCCGGGATCATCATGTTCCCGCTGATCTCGCTGGCCGTGGCGCTGCTGGTGTACCTGATCCACATCCCGTACGCCGTGTACCGGCACCGCTGGCTCGTCCGGCACCCCGAAGCGTGGGCCGCCGCGCCCCGCGAACGGCGCGCCATCCGCAGGCGCACCCAGCGCCGCCTCGGACTGCGCCCACCGCACCCCCGGCGCGCGCTCGCGGGCGCGCGGCAGCGGATGCGGCGGGGACGCAACCGCGGACCGGACGGCCCCCGCCTGAGCTGGCGCCGCCTCGGGCTCCGCGGGAATCGTTCTCGCTGAGACTGCCCGCCCGGTCGTTTTGCTTGGGTGGCCGGGTGGCGGAACCTCAGCGTCCTTCTCGCTGCGGGATCTTTTTCCCAAGTGGCTCCGCCACGAGGGAAAAAGCTGTCCTCGCGAGAAGGACGCTGAGAACCCGCCGGTGGTCGGCTTGCTTGCGTGGGCTATTCGCTGCGCGAATACAGGCACGGCCTATGGCCGCAAGGCAGGCGTGACTTCGTCCGCCCAAGGCACGGCTTCGCCGCAAGGCACGGCTTCGCCGCAAGGCACGGCTTCGCCGCAAGGCACGGCTTCGCCGCAAGGGCAGGCGTGACTTCGTCCGCCCCAGAGCAAGGCACGGCCTACGGCCGCAAAGCAGGCTTGCTTCGCCGCCCAGAGCACGGCTCCGCCGCAAGGCACGGCTATGCCGCGAAGCACGGCCTACGGCCGCAAGGCAGGCTCGCTTCGCCGCCCAAGGCACGGCCTTCGCTAGGCAAGTGGGCTTCGTCCGCTTGCTGCTCGGCTTCGCTTCCTTCGTTCGGTGCGTTGGTTCGGGCCGGTAAGGGGTGCCCGCTGGCTTCGGGGTGGGTTTGCGGGTGAGGGGTGGGGTCGGGGACGGCTAGGGTCGGTGGTGTGCCGTCCTTGACCTTGAACGTTCGCTTGTCGCCGTCCGCTGCCGACACCCGTCGTGGTGTGGTGCGGTTGCACCCGGAAGTGCTCGACGCGTTGGGGTTGCGGCCGTGGGACGCGGTGGCGCTCACCGGGGCTCGGGTGACGGTGGCGTTGGCCGCCGCCGCGGACCGCGGCGGGCCGGCGGGCGTGGTGCTCGTCGACGACGTGGCCCTGATGAACCTGGGACTCGGTGAAGGCGCCGAAGTCGGCGTCGCGCCGGTGCGGGCGACCCCCGCTCGGCGGGTCACGGTGGCCGGTTCCCGGCTCGCCACCGCCGCGGCTCCGCCGGAAGTGATCAGGCTGGCGCTGACCGGCAAGGTCTTCCGGCCGGGGGACACCGTGTCGCTGCTGCCGCAGGACCTCGCCCCGTCGACGGCGGCCCACGCCGGGCAGGTCCGCAGCAGGCTCTCCGCGTCGATCGGCACGACCTGGACCAACGAGCTGATCACCATCGCCGCCACCGATCCGGACGGCCCCGCCACCGTGCAACCGTCCACTGTGGTCACTTGGCGCGGCTCCCCCGAACCCGCCCCGAGCGCGCCCGCCGAACCCGAGGAAGTCGGCCCCGCCGCACCTCCCTCCCCGGTGGCGCCCACCGAACCCGCCGTCCCCGTCAGCGACCTCGCCGGATCGCGCGAGACCGCGAACCGGCTCGCCGAATGGCTCCGGTTGTCGTTCGAACAACCGGAACTGCTGCACCGGCTCGGCGCCACCGCCCGGCTCGGCGTGCTCGTCAGCGGCCCGTCCGGTGTCGGCAAAGCCACCCTGGTGCGCTCGGTCGCGGCCTCCGTGTCCGCGGAACTCGTCGAAGTCACCGCGCCCAGCATCGCCGCCCTCGAATCCCGCGGCGCCGCCCGACGCCTCCAAGAATCCCTGGACCGCGCCACGGAGATCGCCGCGAACGGCCGGAACTGCGTGCTGCTGCTCACCGACGTGGACAGCCTGCTGCCCGCCACCGAACCGCCGCCCCTGGCGACCGTCGCGCTCGACGCGCTCACCGCCGCGATGAACGCCGAGCGGGTCGCCATCGTCGTCACCAGCGCACAACCCCAATCCGTCGACCCCCGGCTGCGCGAACCCGGCCGGATCGACCGGGAACTGACCATCGGACTCCCCGACTCCGCGACCCGCGTGGAACTGCTGCGCGTGCTGCTGCGCAACACGCCGCTCGCCGCCGACGTGGAACTCGGCGAACTCGCCGAACGGACACCGGGCTTCGCCGCGGCCGACCTGGTGGCGCTGTGCCGGGAATCCGCGGTGCGCGCCGCGCTGCGCCACCGCGACAACGCGGCCGAACCCACCCTCTCCCAGCACGACCTCATCGCCGCGCTGTCCTCCGTGCGCCCCATCTCGATGTCCACATCGGACGACCTGCGCACCGGCGGGCTCACCCTGGACGACGTGGGCAACATGGTCGACGTCAAGCAATCGCTCACCGAAACGGTGCTGTGGCCGCTGCGCTACCCGGACTCGTTCACCCGGCTCGGCGTGGAACCACCGCGCGGCGTGCTGCTGTACGGGCCACCGGGCTGCGGCAAGACGTTCCTGATCCGGGCGCTCGCGGGCAGCGGACGGCTCAACGTGCTGTCCGTCAAAGGCGCCGAACTGATGGACAAGTTCGTCGGCGAATCCGAACGAGCCGTGCGCGAACTGTTCCTGCGCGCCGCCAACGCCGCCCCCACCCTGATCTTCCTCGACGAAGTGGACGCACTCGCACCGCGACGCGGCCAATCCAGCGACTCCGGCGTCGGAGACCGCGTCGTGGCGGCGCTGCTCACCGAACTCGACGGCGTCGAACCCATGCGGGACGTGGTGGTGCTCGGCGCGACCAACCGCCCCGAACTCGTCGACCCGGCCCTGCTGCGCCCCGGCAGACTGGAACGCCTGGTCTACGTCCCGCCGCCGGACCAGCACGCGCGGGCGGAAATCCTGCGCTCCGCGGCGAAGAACACCCCGCTCACCCCCGACGTGGACCTGGCTGCGGTGGCCGCCGACCTCGACGGCTACTCCGCCGCCGACTGCGCCGCCCTCGTCCGCGAAGCCGCGCTCACCGCGATGCGCGAATCCCTCGACGCCGCCGAAGTTTCCGCCGCGCACCTCGACGCCGCCCGCCGAGCAGTCCGCCCCTCGCTGGACCCCGACCAACTAGCAACCCTGCAGTCCTACGCTGATTCACGTCGTTGAGGGTTTGAGCCGGTCGTTTTGCTCGGGTGGTCGGGTGGCGGAACCTCAGCCGGTCTCTCGCTGCGGGATCTTTTTCCCAAGTGGCTCCGCCACGAGGGAAAAAGCCGTCCTCGCGAGAGACCGGCTGAGAACCCGCGGGTGAGCGGCTTTTCGACGTGGGCTATGTGCTTCGCACATACAGGCACGGCCTACGGCCGCAAGGCAAGCGTGGCTTCGCCCGCCTACTGCACGGCTACGCCGCGAGGCACGGCCTTCGGCCGCCAGGCAGACTTCGCTTCGCTCGTCCAAGGCACGGCTTCGCCGCCAGGCACGCAGGCGGGGGTTTGCCTGTCTGGGGCGCGGTTTCGTTGGGACGGGGGCTTTGCTGGAGCGGGGGTTACTTGCCGCCCTTGCCTAGGCCCTTGTAGTCGTTGGTGATGATGGCTATTACGCCGGGGCTCGCGTCGCCGACTCCTTCGAAGCGGGGTTCCGCTCGGGCCTGGAACGCGGCGGCGACCTCCTTGGCCTGCGCCTCCTCGGCGGTGCCGGGGCGGTAGTAGACGGTCGTCGTGGGGATCGTGCCGCGCGCGTAGTTGCCGACCTCCGGGACCTCGTAGCCGACGCTGCGGAAGTCGTCGGCGGCCCGGTGCGCCAAGCCCTTGATGGTGCTGTTGTTGTAGACCCGCACGACGATGTGCTGCCGGCCGTGCTCGGCGTCCGGCGCTTCCGGGCGCGGCTGGTTCACCGGCGGGGCCTGCGGCTCGGGATCCGGCAGCTGCGGCGGCTCCTCGGCGGCGGGCGGCGGCTGCGCGATCGACGAGGACGGCGGCGGTTCCTCGGAACTCGCGGGCAGCGGCGGCAACGGCGGCAGCGGCGCCTCCGTCTGCTGCTGATCGACCGGCGGCGCCGCGGCGTCATCCGAGCCGCCGGAGACCAAGGTCGTCAGGCCGATCACGGCCGAGAGCGCGCCCGCTCCGATGAGGGCGTAACCGCCGATCTTCGCGGCGGACGGGCTGGTCGGGGGTTCCCCGGAAGTCATCAGTGCCACTCGATTCCCAGTCGGCGGGCCTGCCGGGCACGCTGCCGACTCGCCCGCACCTTGCGCAAACGTTTGATCAGCATCGGATCCACCCTGGCCGCCGCCGGGTCGTCCAACAGGTTGTTCAGCACCTGGTAGTACCGCGTGCCGGACATGTCGAACAGCTCGCGGATGGCCCGTTCCTTGCCGCCCGCGCCCTTCCACCACTGCCGTTCGAACGCGAGGATGCTCAGCTCGCGATCGCCGAGCTCCCGATCGGCCGAGGCACCCGCCGCCCGTTCCGCGAACGCCGAATCGTCCGATGTGGACGGTTCGGCGGGAACTCGCGGCAGCGGCTCGGTGGGCGGGTCGACCGGCCGCAAGTGCCTGCCGGGCACCGGTTCCGGAGCCGCTTCGCGCTGCCCGTCGGTACGCGCCAATTCCTCGCACTGCCGGGCGATCTCGTGCACGGTCAGCATCTGGGCGGCGTCCATCTGGCTCCTCGCGTCGCGATCCGGGGACCCCCGCGTTCGCCGGAATCACACGCGTGTGATTCCGCCCCCATTACATCACGCGTCCCCGAAGGCCGTGCGCGGCCAACACGCCCTCGGCGGAGATCCGCGAACCGCCCGACGAAGATCACTCCGATGGGCGTCGCGCGCCGCGCGAACGGCCACGCCCGAGGCGGGTCGCGGCGGCGTACCGATATCCTCCGCCGCATGGCTGTTCACCCGATCCGCATCGTGGGCGACCCGGTTCTGCACCACCCCACCCGCCCCGTCGAGCACTTCGACGAGGCGCTGCGCACCCTGGTCGACGACATGTTCGAGACGAACACCGCCGCCAACGGTGCCGGGCTCGCAGCCACCCAGATCGGCGTCGACCTGCGGGTCTTCGTCTACGACTGCCCCGACGACGAGGGCGTGCGGCACCGCGGCGTGGTGGTCAACCCGACGCTGGAGACGAGCGCGATCCCCGAGACGATGCCGGACCCGGACGATGACTGGGAAGGCTGCCTGTCGGTGCCCGGCGAGGCGTTCCCGACCGGGCGGGCGAGCTGGGCGAAGGTCACCGGGTTCGACGTGGACGGCTCGCCCGTGGAGGTCGAGGGCACCGGGTTCTTCGCCCGCTGCCTGCAGCACGAGACCGACCATCTGGACGGCTACCTGTACTTGAACCGGCTGATCGGGCGCAACGCGCGCGCGGCGAAGAAAGCGGTGAAGCGCAACGGCTGGGGCGTTCCCGGCCACTCCTGGGACCCGGCGGTCGAAGGCGACCCGTTCGCCGACGACGAGGACTGAACCTCACCGCGGGAAGTCCTCCGTTTCCAGCGTGACGTCGAACGGCGACGGCAGCTCGATCGGCTTCCCGAACGGGACGGCGTGCGATTCCCGGTAGGCGTCGCCATCGGGTTCGGAGAACAGCGTGACCGTGGGCCAGCGCGGCGCGAAGCGGTCGATGAGCAGGTACAGCGGAATTCCGGCCTGCGCGTACGCCTCGTGCTTGGCGCCGCGGTCGGTCTCGGCACCGCTCTTCGACGTGATCTCCACGGCGAGCAGGGCGTCTTCGCCCGGCAACACGACCGCCGGTGTCATTCGCTCCCGCAAAGCCACCAGCAGATCAGGCACCACGATTCGCGAGGTAGACGGCGTTGCGATGCCTTGGGTCTGCAGAACCCTCCCAATCATCGGGTAGCGCCCGGACCAGAGCCTTGTTGACCCTGCTTCCGATGAGATTGTGGTTCTGACCTGGCGGCGGGGACATCACGATCCTCTCCTCGATGATCTCCGCGCGCCAGCCTTCTGGAAGGTCGAGGCGGTTCCAGACCTCGACGAACGTCTCCCAGGACGATTCCTGGAGCACCGGTGCAGCACTCACAGCGCGATCACCTCCTGTGCTGGTGTCGTCGCGCACTGTAACCTCCAGGTCTGACAAGAGTTCGTTTTCCCTGCTAGACAGCCTATCCCTGATCCGCCGCGCCGTCATCGACCCGAATCGGGGCTTGGCAGACCGTGGCGGCGCGGCTAACGTCGGCGCCGACAACTGATCGCGGGAGCTCGCACCGGAAGCGGGCTGAGAGGGCGGCTGGATCATCCGATCCGGGGCCGCCGACCGCCTGAACCTGACCGGATAATGCCGGCGTAGGGAGTGAACGGCCATGGCCGACGTGCGTCCCCCTCTGTCCACTGCGGACTCGAATGCCACCGGGACCGGTGTGACCACCGGGCCGATCAGCGGTTCCCGCAAGGTGCACCGCGAGGTCGGCGGCCTGCGGGTGCCCGCCCGCCGGATCGAGCTCAGCAACGGCGAGCACCTCGACGTCTACGACACCTCCGGGCCCTACACCGACGACACCGCGACCATCGACGTCCACAAAGGACTCCCGGAGACCCGCGCCGGCTGGTCCGCCGAGCACCGGACGCAGCTGGCCTGGGCGAAGGCGGGCGTGATCACCCGCGAGATGGAGTTCGTCGCCGCCCGCGAGGACCTGCCCGCCGAGCTGGTGCGCGACGAGATCGCCCGCGGTCGCGCGGTGCTGCCCGCCAACCGGTGCCACCCCGAGAGCGAACCGATGATCATCGGGAAGAAGTTCCTGGTGAAGGTCAACGCGAACATCGGCAACTCGGCGGTGACCTCGTCGGTGGAGGAGGAGGTCGAGAAGATGGTGTGGGCGGCCCGCTGGGGCGCCGACACGATCATGGACCTGTCCACCGGCAAGCGCATCCACGAGACGCGCGAGCGCATCCTGCGCAACTCGCCGGTGCCGGTCGGCACCGTGCCGATCTACCAGGCGCTGGAGAAGGTCAACGGCGACCCGGCCCGGCTGACCTGGGAGATCTACCGGGACACCGTGATCGAACAGTGCGAGCAGGGCGTCGACTACATGACCGTGCACGCCGGAGTGCTGCTGCGGTACGTGCCGCTGACCGCGCAGCGCGTCACCGGCATCGTCTCCCGCGGCGGCTCGATCATGGCCGCGTGGTGCCTGGCGCACCACCGCGAGAGCTTCCTCTACACGCACTTCTCCGAGCTGTGCGAGATCCTGCGCGACTACGACGTCACCTTCTCCCTCGGCGACGGCCTGCGCCCCGGCTCCATCGCCGACGCCAACGACCGCGCCCAGTTCGCCGAACTGGAGACGCTCGGCGAGCTCACCCGCATCGCCCGCGAACACGACGTGCAGGTGATGATCGAAGGCCCCGGCCACGTGCCGATGCACAAGATCGCGGAGAACGTGCGGCTCGAGGAGGAGCTGTGCGACGAGGCGCCGTTCTACACGCTGGGGCCGCTGACCACCGACATCGCGCCCGCCTACGACCACATCACCTCCGGGATCGGCGCGGCGATGATCGCGCAGGCCGGCACGGCGATGCTCTGCTACGTCACGCCGAAGGAGCACCTCGGACTGCCCGACCGGGACGACGTGAAGACCGGGGTGATCACCTACAAGATCGCCGCGCACGCCGGTGACCTCGCCAAGGGGCATCCGCGCGCTCAGGAGTGGGACGACGCGCTGTCGAAGGCGCGCTTCGAGTTCCGCTGGACCGACCAGTTCCACCTGGCGCTCGACCCCGACACCGCGAAGGCCTACCACGACCAGACGCTGCCCGCGGAACCCGCGAAGACCGCGCACTTCTGCTCGATGTGCGGGCCGAAGTTCTGCTCCATGAAGATCACCCAGGACGTGCGCGACTACGCCGAGAAGCACGGCCTCACCAGCGTCGAGGCGATCGAGGAAGGCATGCGGGAGAAGTCCGAGGAGTTCACCGGCTCCGGCGGCGAGGTCTACCTCCCCATCGTCAACTGACCGGAGTGAACGGACCGTTCGTCCCATCCGGCTGGACGAACGGTCCGTTCACCCGCTTCCGAGCACCCGCGGCGGCGCTCCCGATTCGAGGTGAACGGACCGCTTGCCCAACGGGTTCGGACGAACGGTCCGTTCACTCGCTTCCGGGCACGGCGGGCAGTGCTCGGGTGTTTCGCATCGGCAGGTTCCACACGGGCCGGATCGTCGGCGGGAAGGGGTCGTAGCATGGGCCGGATGCACGCGACACCCGCCCACCTGCGACAACCGGCGCACGACACGGCGCCGCCGACGGCGCTGACCATCGCCGGTTCCGACTCCGGCGGCAGCGCCGGCATGCACGCCGACCTCCGGGCCTTCTTCTCCTGCGGGGTGCACGGCATGACGGCCGTGACCGCGGTGACCGTGCAGAACACCGTCGGCGTCACCGGGCTCGTGGAGATCCCGCCGGAGACCGTCGCCGCGCAGATCGCCGCCGTCGCCTCCGACATCGGGGTGGACGCGGCGAAGACCGGGGTGCTGTCGTCGGCGGCGACGATCGAAGCCGTCGTCGCGGTCTGCGACGAGCACGGCATCGGGCGCACCGGCCGCACCCCGTTCGTCGTCGACCCCGTCGCCGCGTCCCGCAGCGGTGAGCCGCTGCTGCGCCCGGACGCCCTCGACGCCCTGCGCTGCCAGGCCTTCCCGCGCGCCACGCTGGTGACGCCGAACCTCGACGAGGTCCGGCTGCTCACCGGCCTGGAGGCGCGCAGCCGGGACGACCTGCTGGACGCGGCGAAGGCGATCCACGACTTCGGCCCCGACTGGGTGCTGATCAAGAGCGGCCACCTGCTCGACGACCCGGAGTGCGTGGACCTGCTGTTCAACGGCACCGACGCGATCCCGCTGCCCGGCCCGCGCTATTCGACGGAGCACACGCACGGCGCGGGCGACGTGTTCGCCTCGGCGATCACGGCCGCGCTGGCGAAGGGCGCGTCGATGCCGGACGCCGTCGCCGCCGGCAAGCGGTTCGTGACGCGCAGCGTGGAGCACGCGTACCCGCTCGGCTCGGGCGTGGGGCCGGTGTCGACGTTCTGGCGGGTGAGCCCGCGCTCGCTCTGATCCGGCGGACAGACGCGTAGTTGAGACGGGCTCGACCACGGAACAGGCCGAAATCGAGACTTGAGTTACCGGATCGGGTGATTTTCAACGCCACGGGTAACTCACAAGGCGGGTTTCGTCGACATAAAGCGTGAGGCATGCGGCAGCCCCCGCCGGTGAGCACCGGCGACGCGCGCGCTGCGCCTGCCCCCCGCACACGCAACGAGAACGTCAGGAGCGAAGCGACCGCCGTGGCAGCATCCGGGTGGACGACCATGAAGAACCGGCTGATCGCCGGGCTGAACACCGAGGCCGGTGCCCCCGACCTCAGACAACGCCAGTACGCAATGGCGGTGCTGGTCACCGCGGTGGCCGCGACCGCCGTCGGCTGGCTGCTCGACCTGCGCACGCCCGCGCTCATCGGCGGGCTCACCGCCGTGTTCGCGCTGGTCGCCGCCGGGGGCCAGTCGCTGCGCTCGGACCTGCACCGGTTCTCGTGGTTCGGGCCCGCGCTCGTGCTGGTGATGGCGGTCGGGCCGCTGCTGGACGGCATCCCGGTGCTGGCCGGGCTGCTGGTCGCGGCGGTCGTGTTCGGCTCCGGCATGCTGCCCGCGCTCGGCGAGCAGTACCGGGTCAGCGGCCAGACCTTCGCCGCCGCCACCCTCGTCGCCACCACCACCGGCATCGGCGCCGGGCAGCCCGCGTGGATGCTGTTCCTGTCCACCGCGGCGGGCGCGGTGTTCGCGCTGGTCCTGCGCGTGCTCATCGGGATCGGCGACCCCACCCGCGCCACCCGGCACGCCGTGTCCCGCACCCTGCTCGAACCCGGTCCGGGCGTGCTGGAGATCGCGGCGAGCGCGTGGCGCGCGGACGGCTCCAGCACGTGGCTCGGCCAGGTGCTCGCCGGTGCCGCCCGGTTCCGCGCCGCCCGCGAAACGCTGCTGGCCCAGGCGCAGCAGGCGGATCGGGTCGAAGCGGAACGCCTGCACCGCATCGTCGTCGAAGCGGACCTCGTCGCCGCCGAACTCGCCCGCGCCGTGCGCTCCCGCGCGTGCAGCGGACTGCCCGCGATGGCGCGCGTCGACCCGGCGCAGGCCGTCGTCGCCGAAGGCGGGCGGCAGGACCTGCCCGAAGCGGTGCGCGGCATGAACGAGGGACTCGACCGCATCCGCGGCGCCGTCGTGCAGCGCACCGAGGCCGCGGCCAGCCCGCCCGCTCCCGGCGGCCGCCGCCAGCGGGCCCTCGGCGGGATCAAGGCGCACCTGTCGCTGCGCTCCTCGCTGTTCCGGCACGCGCTGCGCTGCACGCTCGCCGTCGGCGTCGGCATGGTCATCGTGCTGCTGCTGCACGACCCGTCGGCCTCGACGCTGCTGCTCGGGCTGTACGTGGTGCTCGCGCCCGCCGCTCGGGACAGCATGAACGGCGCGCTGGAACGCACCGGCGGCGCCGTGCTCGGCGTGGTCATGCTGTCGGTGCTGATCACCGTGCTGCCCGGCGTCTACCTGCTCGTCCCGGTGGTGGTCGCGGGCATGCTGCTCGGGGTGGAACGGTTGCGCACCGACTACCAGGTGCTGCTGAGCTCGCTGATCGTCGTGACCGTGATCGACCAGGCGATGCGGCTGGACCGCCCGCTGGCGAACATCGCGATCAGCTTCGCTTCGAACACCGCCGTCGGCGCCGCCATCGCGCTCGGCGTGGGCTACATCAGCTTCATCGTGCTGCCCAGCAGCATGGTCCCCGACGTGCGCGGCGCCATCCGCTCCACCGTGTGGTCGGTGTCGGAGCTGCTGCGCAGCGTGCGCGCCGCCGGTCAGGGCCACGACGTGCACGCCGCGATGCGCTCCGCGCACGTGCTGGCGCTGCGCCGCACCCAGGACCTGCTGGGCATGCCCGCGCTGCTGGACGACCCCGAGTCCGACGAGGACAAGGACGCGACGCGGGCGGCGGCGACCGCGCTGGACGCGCTGCGCCAGGACGTGGCCACGCTGGCGTTCCGCCCCGAGAACGAGCGGGCGGTCGCGGTGCCCGCGCTCAAGGCGGTGGACCAGCTGCTCAGCGGGCGGAGCACGGCGAAGATCCCGGACATCCAGTCCACCGGCGCCCCCGCCACGGAACTGCTGGCCAGCTCGCTGGTCGAGAACGCGCTGCACGCCCGCGCCGCCATCGACCAGACCCTCGGCAACGAACCCTGGAAGAGCTACACCATCAACTTCGTCCGAACAGAACGCCTCAGAATCCGCTGACCCCGAAAGCCCCCGCCTTCCCAGCGAACCCTGCCATGGGCGGCGAAGCCGTGCCGTGGGCGGCGAAGCACGCCTGCTTCGCGGCCGAAGGCCGTGCCTCGCGGCGAAGCCGTGCAGTGGGCGGACGAAGTCCCGCCTGCCTTGCGGCGAAGCCGTGCCCGTATGTGCGAAGCACATAGCCCACGTCAAAAAAGTGGCCCACCCGCGGGTTCTCAGCCGGTCTCTCGCGAGGACGGCTTTTTCCCTCGTGGCGGAGCCACTTGGGAAAAAGATCCTGCAGCGAGAGACCGGCTGAGGTTCCGCCACCCGACCACCCGAGCAAAACGACCGGGCGGGCAATTCCCCCTCAAGAACGTGCGGGGCTGGAGGCGGTGGCCCAGAAGCGTTGGGGAATCCGGCCCGCACCGACGGCGAGCCGACCGGCCTCGACGGCGGACCGCATCGCGGCGGCCATCCGTTCCGGGTCTTGGGCGCGGGTGACGGCGCTGGCGAGCAGCACCGCGTCGCAGCCCAGTTCCATCGCGAGCGCCGCGTCGGAGGCGGTGCCGATGCCGGCGTCGAGCACGATCGGCACGGTCGCGCGGGACACGATCATCTCGATGTTGTGCGGGTTCCGGATGCCGAGGCCGGTGCCGATCGGCGAGCCCAGCGGCATCACGGCCGCGCAGCCGGCGTCGGCGAGCCGGGTCGCCAGCACCGGGTCGTCGTTGGTGTAGGCGAGCACCACGAATCCTTGGTCGACGAGCTGTTCGGCGGCGTCGAGCAGTTCCACCGGGTCGGGCAGCAGGGTGTCGTCGTCGGCCACGACTTCCAGCTTCACCCAGTTCGTCTCCAGGGCTTCCCGCGCCAGTTGCGCGGTGAGGACCGCTTCCGCCGCGGTGCGGCAGCCCGCGGTGTTGGGCAGCGCTTCGATGCCGAGCCGGTGCAGCAGGTCGAGCACGCCGGTGCGCCCGCCCGCGTCGGCGCGGCGCATCGCGACCGTCGTGAGCTCGGTGCCGGAGGCCAGCAGCGCGCGTTCCAGGACGGACAGGTTCGCTGCGCCCCCGGTTCCCGTGATCAGCCGCGAGCCGAACTCGCGCCCGGCGATCACCAGTGGATCGTCCACGTCAGCCTCCTTGCACCGCGGTGAGCACTTCGACGGCGGCGCCGTCGTGCAGTTCGGTGGCCGCCCAGGAGGCCCTGGGCACCACGGTTCCGTCGATGGCGACGGCGACTCCTCGTTCGGGCACGCCGAACTCGGCCAGCACCGCGGCGAGCGTGGCGTCCTCGTCCACCGGCCGAGCCGATCCGTTGATCACTACTTGCACGGTTGCCCTCCTCTGTCGTGGGAAACGGGCCGCGCGCCTCGCCCGGGGTCGGCGGCGGTCGCGGGGGGTTCCGCGCCGGACAGCGCCGCGAGCACCGCGTCGGCGGTGATCGGTGCGAGCAGGAAACCGTTGCGGTGGTGCCCGGTCGCGGCGAGCACGCCGGGTTCCAGCTCGCCGATCAGCGGCAGGTTGTCGTGCGTGCCGGGCCGGTGTCCGGCGATGGCTTCGACCAGCGCGTACTCGGCGAGGCCCGGCACCAGCCGTTCCGCGTCCGCGAGCAGGTCCCGCACTCCGCCGACGGTGACGTCGAGGTCGTAGCCCGCGTCGTACTGGGTGGCGCCGACGACGAGTCCGCCGTCGTCGCGCGGCACCAGGTAGACCTGCCTGCCGTGCACCGGTCCGCGCACGGTCCGCGTCGGGGGCGGCAGCGCCGTGGCGCGCGCCCGCAGCCGCAGCACCTCCCCCTTCACGGGCCGGATTCGCCCGGTCAGCCCGGGGTGCAGCTCGCCGGAGCGGGCGCCGGCGGCGATCACCGCGACGTCGCAGTGCGCGGTGCCGTCGGCGAGTTCCACCGCGCCGGGCCGCACCCGCAGCGCCCGCCCGTCGCGGAAGTCGACGCCCGCCGCTGCCGCCGCCTTCCGCAGCGCGGCCAGCGCCACCCGGTTGTCCACGGCGAGGTCGCCCGGCACTTCCAGGCCGCGGCGCACGGCTGGGCCGAGCGACGGTTCGGCGCGGCGCAGTTCCCGGCCGGTGAGCCGGGTGACGCTGCGCCCGCGGGACGCGAGGTGGTCGGCGAGCATGTCCAGTTCGGCGCGGTCGGCGCCGTCGACGCCGACGACGAGCGTGCCTTCCCGGCGCAGTCCGGTGGGCAGGCCGGAGTCCGCGGCCAGTTCCGTGGCGAACTCGGGCCAGCGCCGCAGCGAGTCGGAGCCGAGTTCGAGCAGTTCCTCCTCGCCGGGGGACGCTTCGGCGACGGGCGCGAGCATGCCACCTGCGACCCACGACGCGGCGCGTTCACCGGCGTCGACGAGCTGGACGCGGTGCCCCGCGCGCGCGGCTTTCCACGCGACGGCGAGACCGATGATCCCGCCGCCCACGACGGTGACGGCTGACTGCTGCGACATCTACGCTCCCTGCGCCGGCATGACCCGGATCAGGTTCGACGGTCGGGGCGGTCGCCCCCTCTCAGTCCGGTTCTTCTCCGGACTCCCGTGCGGACCACCACCCACCGTACTCACTCCGCCAGGTGAGGTCAGCATCCGGCCGGTGCCCTCCCCCGCTGCGGATACCCTGGGGGCATGCCCGGATTGGACGGTTACGGCATCCGCACGCGGCTCGCCGACGCACGGCTGTACCTCTGCACCGACGCGCGCGGGGAGCGGGGTGATCTGGCCGAGTTCGCCGAGGCCGCGTTGTCCGGCGGCGTCGACATCATCCAGCTGCGGGACAAGACCTCCGGCGGCGCGCCGTTGGAGGCGCGCCAGGAGCTCGCCGCGCTGGAGGTGCTGGCGGAGGCGTGCGTGCGGCACGGCGCTCTGCTGGCGGTGAACGACCGCGCGGACGTGGCGCTGACCGCGGAGGCGGACGTGCTGCACCTGGGTCAGGACGACCTGCCGGTGCCGGCGGCGCGGCGCATCGTCGGCGACGAGGTGGTGATCGGCCGTTCCACGCACGACGTGGTGCAGGCGGACGCGGCGGCCACGGAACCGGGCGTGGACTACTTCTGCACCGGCCCGGTGTGGACGACGCCGACGAAGCCGGGCCGCGAGGCGGCGGGGCTGGAGCTGGTGCGCCACGCCGCGGAGCACCGCGGGCACGGCAGGCCGTGGTTCGCGATCGGCGGCGTGGACCACGCGAACCTCGCCGAAGCGGTCGCGGCAGGCGCGGAACGAATCGTCGTGGTCCGCGCGATCACCGAAGCCGAAGACCCCCAGTCCGCCGCCGAATCACTCCGAGCAGGCCTCCCGACCTGACGGCGAGCGTTCTTCCAGCTTCGGCCCCCTTTCCGAAGTGGCCCCGCCACGAGGCGTGGTCGTTGTCCTGTCAGCGGCGAAGCCGCTGAGCAGCGACCACCCTGCCCACCGGCACCGCCGCGGGTTCTCAGCTGCTTGCTCGCGAGGACAGCTTTTTCCCTCGTGGCGGAGCCACTCGGGAAAAAGATCCCGCAGCGAGCAAGCAGCTGAGGTTCCGCCACCCCACC